>DULZ01000035.1 GCA_012840125.1 Clostridia bacterium
CAACACAAAGGGGTGTCGTTCAACATGAAAAAGCATATCAAGAACAACGTCTATTGGGTAGGCAAGGTGGACTGGGATCTCCGGACGTTCCACGGTTATGAATACACCACGCACCGCGGGTCAAGTTATAATTCCTATCTCATTCAAGAGGAAAAAACCGTTCTCATTGACACGGTGTGGCTGCCCTACGCGGAGGAATTCGTAGAGAACCTGGCGAGTGAGGTGGACTTACATAAAATCGACTACGTCATCGCCCTGCACGGGGAAGTGGATCACAGCGGGGCCCTACCGGCCTTGATGAAGCACATCCCTGATACGCCTATCTACTGCTCCGCCAATGCGGTGAAATCGCTAAAAGGACAGTATCATCAAGACTGGAATTTCCGCGTGGTGAAAACCGGGGACAAGCTGGACCTGGGCAACGGTAAGGAGCTCATCTTCGTGGAAATGACCATGCTCCATTGGCCCGACAGCATGGCGGCTTACATGACGAAAGACAATATTCTATTCAGCAACGACGCCTTCGGGCAGCACTTGGCCACGGAAAAGCTTTTCAACGATCTGGTGGACCAGTGCGACTTGTACCGGGAATCCATGAAATACTACGCCAATATTCTCGCGCCTTTCAGCCCCATCCTCCGGAAGAAACTGGAGGAGATCAAAGCCCTCAACCTCCCCATCGACATCATCGCCACCAGCCACGGGGTGGTCTGGCGGGACAACCCCATGCAGATCGTGAACAAGTATGCGGAATGGGCCGCCGACTACCAAGAAAACCAGATCACCATTCTTTACGACACCATGTGGAACGGCACGAAAATCCTGGCCGAGAAGATTGCCGAAGGCATCAGGCTGGCGGACCCGGAAGTGGTGGTGAAGATTTATAACCTCTCCCTCAGCGACACTAATGACGTCATGACGGAAGTATTCAAATCCAAGGCCATTGTGGTTGGCTCCCCCACCATCAACAACGGCATTCTCCATTCCGTGGCGGGCTGCTTGGAAATGATCAGGGGGCTAAAGTTCAAACAGAAGAAAGCCGCTGCCTTCGGCTGCTACGGCTGGAGCGGCGAGTCCGTGAAAATGATCAATGAATTGCTGGAGAAAGCAGGCTTTGTCTTGATTAACGAAGGTCTCAAAGTCCAGTGGAATCCCGATAAAAACCGGCAGGCGGAAGTCATCGAATTTGGCAAGGCTATCGCCAAGGCTTAATAACTTAACCTCCCCAGCGGGGAGGTTAGATTTTTGCACAGCGTTTATCCTTAACCCGCTTTCCAGCTATCGTGCTACCCTTCTCCGAGGCAGGCGCCGTCCTATGATTCCTGTTCCCGCTCCCGTTCAATATAATCTACAATGTATTTGACAAACTGGCGAAAGTCATCCAACCGTGTCGTAATGATTTCATAAATCTCCTTTTCCGTTACATCGGCATAAGCATGGACCAACCTATTGCGGTAACCGGCCATGCCCTGGATCTTTTCGCTAAACTCCATGGGCAGGATGCCGTGATGTCCCAAGGAAATAATGACGGCGCGGTAATCAGACGGTCGAGCAAGGCCCTGCTTGGCCAGGATATGCCTACCTACGTCCAACAAAGCTTCAATGGCCCTTCGCAGGTGATGTTCGGCCACCGCAAAGTTATCCGGGTCTGCCAAGAATTGCTCCCATGAGAGCTGGGCCAATTTATGAAGCCTGTTGGTGGAGCGACGAATGCGGTCCAGCCGGTCGCTGATGACAGTATAGTTAAGCAAAGAAATGCCCTCCCTTAATGGCTTCCCACACTTCCCGGTCGTACTGATCTAAGAAGGGTTTGAAATCCAAATAATCCCTAAGCACCATATCCTCAAAGTCCGTTCTGAAATTGTCGTCTTCGCAATGAAGAACAACGCCCTTGGTAATCACCTCATAACGCAGCACCACCGGTGCTTGTTCGAGCAACACCAGATCCACCGGCGCCGGGGCCAGCTGCCCCTCCACTTCCCCTTGCAAGGCCACCGTGAAATCAAGGTTATGCCGGTCAGGATCGTATTTCCTCAGAAGACAAGCTATATCATAGTCACTGTCTTCGCCGGCATCACCGCCGGCCCTCGAACCAAATAAATAGGCAGTGTGGATGTTATACTTTTGAAAAACCGGTGCCAGGATATCTTTCAACGCATCCAGATCCTCCATAGGCGTTCCCCCACTTTCCGGCCAAACCACATCCCAGCGTCTCAATCGTTTCGTTATCTTAGTACAAGTTTATTATAAATCCCTGAAGTGAAAAAATCTATGCCCGCATGTCAAAATTTGGTTAGACAAGCCAATCCTACCCCAGCATTGGACAAAGAACATTTGTTTTAAAACGAAGAAAAAAGCCGCTGCCTTCGGCTGCTACGGCTGGAGCGGCGAGTCCGTGAAAATGATCAATGAAAAGTACTGCTGCACCA
>DULZ01000036.1 GCA_012840125.1 Clostridia bacterium
GTTTGCCGCCGACTTCCTTCAGATTCCGCCTCACGACGGACACCCTTGTCTTAAGCTACGGCTACTGCTACCTTCGCCGTTCGGGACTTTCACCCTATAGACAGCGCCCATGCCGGGCGCACAAGAAGCCCCAAAAGGACGGTCCTTTTGGGGCTCACCAGGGGCCTTGCGGCACCCACCTTTTGGTTGTTTGCTGCGGCCCACCTTATCTCTGGTAATGTAATACTACCTTTTTGGCCAGCCAGTAACCAAGAGCAGTTCCTGCTGCCAGGACCAAAAAACCGGTATCATAGCCAAGGCCGAAAACCAGGGTGGCCAGCAGCCCGAAACAAACGGCAAAGCCCCAGATCAGCACCGGCTCGAGAAAGGGGAACATCAACAGCTGCCCGTTTCTCTCCAAGGGATTACGGCCATAGGCCCACTCTGCCAGCCGGTATAACCCGGCTATTACCACCAGCATACCCAGTATCCTGAACCAGAAATTGGTGTAGATAAACTGGTAAGTAGTCCAATCAGGCGGCAAGTACTCTGCCCGGGCGTTAAGCACCAGGTTCCATACAGTGTACCGGCTCAGGTCCCGCAACCTGTCCAGGGTTTCCAAACCCAGCAGTTCCCTGAACACAACAGGAACGGTGGTGAGCAAATACCAGGGAATCATGGTGCAGATCATGCCGATTATACCCGCCGCCACATGCTGGCCCATCAACGCTTGCACCAGGAACAGGAAACTGTAAAAACAGGCCAGGAACATCCAATGAAGAAGGGTCCACTGGGGTATCAACCAGTAAGAATCAATAATCCAATCCCGCTGAAGCCAATAAAACAACGAAAGCAAGAGATAAATCAGCAAAAAGGGAACGGCGATTGTCAGCATGCCGGTGGCCCACTTGGTAAAAACCAGCTGGCGGCGAGTAAAAGGCAGGCTGGCCAGCAAGTCACCGGTGGGTTCCCGGCGCAGGTCGTGGAATTGGATGATAACCAGCAGCAATACCTGAAACAACAGAAACAACAGGCTGCGAGTATCACTCCAAACCAGGAGATCACCAAACCATTGGCCCACGCCGGCGGCAGCCGGTTCACCGGTTTGAACCAGGTACTTCAGGTGATTAAGGTGAGAGATCATCTCCGTCAGCGGGTTGTAGATCAGGGAACCGGACAACAGGGTCCCGATCCAAATGCACAGCTGCCATTCTCTATAGAACACAGCTTTAGACCAGTACTTCGTCATGGCGTAATCCCTCCCCGGCGGCATAAATAAACATATCCTCCAGGCTCAAATCCACTTCCTCCAGCAGCACCAACCCGCAGCGGCGCAGTTTCTCCACCAGAGCCTGGGAATACTCTCCGGTCACCAGGTAATGCACCCGTCCCACTTGTTCCAAAGACAGTACTTCCGACCAATCCCGCAAATCCTGGGGCGGTTCTGCCCGGAAAACCACCTGCAGCTTTTTCATGCTTCTTTTCATTCCTTCCAGGGAATTAACATACTTGATCTCCCCCTGGCTGATCATGGCCACCTGGTCACAAATCCGTTCCAAATCGCTTAAATGATGGGAGGAAATAAAAACCGTGACCCGGCGCTCTTCTATTTCCCGGAGCAGCAGGCCGGTGACCTGTCTTTTGGCCAAGGGATCCAAGCCGGAGGTGGGCTCATCCAGAACCAGCACCTCAGGATAAATGCTGAGGCTTAAGCCCAAAGCTAATCTCATCTTCATCCCTTTGGACAGGTCTTTCACCCTTTTGTTTAAATCCAGTTGGAACAGCCGGTTTAAACCGTGGAATCTTTCCCCGGAAAACCGCGGGTAAGACAATTGGTAAAAGCGCAGCACTTCTTTAATCTTCATCCCGTGAAAATACTGGTTCTGATCCGCCACATAGCCGATTTTAGCTTTTACCGCCGGGTTGTCGAAGACCTCTTGGTCACCGACGCGGACTTGACCCTGTTCAGGCCGGTAGATGCCGGTGATGCACTTGATCAAGGTGGTTTTCCCGGCGCCGTTTTCTCCCACCAAGCCGAAGACTGTGCCCTGGGGCACCTTTAAAGATACTCTTTTGAGTACTTCCCGGCCGCCCAAAATTTTCGTGACTTCATTGATCTCGATCATGAATTCATCACCTCTCTTCTAACTCCCGGTAGATTTCATCAAGCAGGGTCACAATTTCCCCCCGGGCCAGGCCCAGGTAATGACCCTCGATAACCACCTTTTTCAATAATTCCTTCAACCCCTGCAACTTTTCCTCATCCCTCTTCGGTTGATAGTTTTGGGAAATAAAGGTCCCCCTGCCCTGCACCGTTTCGATGGCTCTTTCCCGCTCCAACTCTTGATAAGCCTTGCTCACCGTATTGGGATTAACCATGAGCAACGTTGACATCTCCCGCACGGAAGGAAGTTTATCCCCCGGCTGCAGAATCCCCTTCACAATGTTTTCCTTGATCCCGTCTACAATCTGTTCGTAAAGCGGCTTGCTGCTGCGCGGATCGATTTGGAGCACCCCTGCACCTCCCATCTGATGTGTATGAAATGTATTAAGTGTACTGTTTACACTAGTACACTTAATATACAATATATCTCCATCCTTGTCAATAGGTCCCGCCAGGTTTTCCTGTCCAACCGGTCAAGGCGTCTCAAGACCATTCCCATAAAAAAAAAAGAGCCGCCGTCTCGCAGGCAGCTCCTTTATCCTTATTCTTTTTGCACCGCGCGCACGTTGCCCCGGGCCAGGGAGGCAAAGACGCCGATCAAGCACAGCACCCCAAAGACGACAAAGGACACCTTAGTGCACTGCACCAGCGCTTCTTGGGAAGCGTATTCCAGTTCCACATGGCCGATAAACAGGGTCATCATTAAAGTGACAATGGCCATACTCACCGACTGCCCCACCAACCGCATGGTGCCCAGCGTGGAAGACGCCAACCCGTACACTTCCCGCTTGACCGAGCTCATCACTGCATTGGTATTAGGGGAAGAGAACAGGCCGAAGCCGGCGCCCATCAAGAGTAAGTTGGCCATCACCAGGGGAATGGAGGTGTTGGGCCCTAGAAACCAAAACACAAACAGGCTGACGGTGGTAATGGCCATGCCCAGAGAAGCAACCTTACCGGGCTCCACCCGGTCCGAGATGGACCCGGCAACAGGCGACAGCGCCGCCATCACCACCGGCTGGGCCAAAAGGATCAGCCCCGCCACCTGGGAATCATAGCCCCGCACCGACTGCAAATACAGGGACAGCAAGAAAGTGGCGGCAAAAGTAGCACTGTAGTTAATAAAAGCCGCCAAGTTGGAAAAGGTAAAAGCAATATTGCTCTTAAACAGCTTTAAATTCATCAACGGGTAAGGAGCTTTGGTTTCATAATAGATAAATACCGCTAAGACCAGGATACCGGCCACCAACACGTAGGGCCCCCAGCCGGCACTGGTAAAGGATGATAAACCGTACATAAAGCCGATTAACCCCAGCATGTAAAGGACGGCTCCCGTACCGTCGTATTTCTCCTGCCCTGCCCCGATCCATTCCCCCGGCAGTTTAAACAGGATGACAAAAAAAGCAATTAAGGCCAGCAAGGCACAGAAAAAGAAAATGGAGTGCCAGCCAAAGCGGTGATTCAGAAACCCGCCCCATACCGGGCCCAGGGACAGGCCCAGGTAAACGGAGGCGCTGTTGATGCCTAACGCCTTGCCCCGCTCTTGGGGCGGGAAGACCGAAGTCAGGATTGCCATGTTGGTGCCAAAAATCATGGCACTACCTGCCCCTTGGAGCACCCGGAACAGGAGAAAGGTTTGAATGTTACGGGCCAGCCCCGACAGGAAAGAAAAAAGGGCAAACAAAAAAATACCGCTGATAAAAACCTTTTTCCGCCCGATCATGTCCGCCAGCCGCCCCATGGGTACTAGGAAAGCAGCCGAAGCCAATAAATAACTGCTGACGACCCAGCTCAACAGGACCGCACTGGTCTGGAATTCCTCGCCAATTGCAGGGATGGCCAGGTTAATGGAACTGCCCATAAAGGGAGTCAAAAAGGCCGCCATGGTAGCCGATACTAAAGCATATTTCCTTAAAGAAGCTTGCTGATCCATAACTCCCCTCCCCACCGTTCTGCTAAAGATCACTTATGATTCCCATTGTAGATCTACTTGTGTACAACTGCAAGCCAAATTCCAAGGGGGGCAGTCCCAAACAAAAGGAAAGCGAACCGGTCAACGACCAATTCGCTTTCCTGGTTTATCCCTTTTGCCGGTCATAATTTCGCGGTGCCAGCCCGGCCTTACCCGGGTTCTGCATTACTTTTTTCCGGTGGGCTGCCAGCCTCTTGGCCACCGGGTCTTTATCTACGTTAAAATTCTTATCGGGACACATCAGCCAACCGCCTCCTTGGATTTAGTCTGCCACAATAGGCGGGAGCTATACCGGGCTCTACACTAGCAAATCCAGGATCCGTTCCACGTTCCGCTGCCGGGCTTGCCGTCCCAGTTCCATGGCATAACGGGACGGGAAACGGTGCAGTTCCCAACCGGTCCGGTCATCCTTGACAAAAGCCACCACGTCCACAAAGACACTGTCAGGCGCCGGTTCCCCGTAGGCATCGATGCTAAAATCATGCTTTAAATTGCGCCTCTGGGCGGCCTCTTCCTGCGCCTTCTTGGCGTATTGCACCATTTTATGCTGGTGGCGGGCATGCTCTTGCCGGAGGACCTGCCTCATTCCCTCCATTTTCGCTTCTTGGGCCCGGATTTCCGGATGCAGTTTCGCTAACCGGACGTTTTCCACGACTTTCACCTACTCAGTCAAACTCTCCCACCGGCAATCCCCGAGTCATGGAATTGTCTATATTTTATGACATCCTTGGGCCCGTGTAAAGAGGAACATGGAAACCCCGGTGACAAAAACAACCGGGCCCAGGGGAGATACTCCTTCCCATGAGCCCCTTTTAGCAGGCTACAAGTCCTTTACCCCGGCCAGCTGCAGAAACTCCTCTTTCACTGCCGCCAGCCTGGTTTGTGCTGCTTGCCGGGTTTCACCCGGGACACAGAAATAAAACCTGATTTTCGGCTCTGTGCCGGAAGGCCTGGCCGTGGCATACCCGCCCCCTTGGAAACTGAAACGCAGCAGGTTGGCCTGGGGTAGGCTCAGGGGATACTCTTGCCCCTCTTGCACCCGCAGGCCCTTCCCGGACAAGTAGTCCTCCCGGGAGGCCAGGGGCAGGCCGCCAATGGTCAACTTATCCAAAGCCCGCAAATTAGCCATAAGACGATGGATTTTTTCCCGGCCTGCCAGACCGGGAAAAGACATGGCCACTTGTTCATCCAAATAGTACCCGTAGGTACGGTAAATGTCCTCCAGCACGTCCAAGAGGCTCTTGCCCTCTATCTCCCGGTAATACAGGGCCGCTTCCGCCACCAGGGCTGCCGCCTGCACGGCGTCTTTATCCCTGGCATAAGTACCGGCTAAATAACCGTGGCTCTCCTCAAAACCGAAGAGATAGGTGCCGGTTCCCTGCTCCTCCATTAATTTGATCTGTTCCCCGATGTATTTAAAGCCCACCAGCACATCCTGCATTCTGACGCCAAACCCGGCTGCCACCTGGGCTGCCAGGTCCGTGGAAACGATGCTTTTCATGACAACCCCGTCCGGGGGCAGGATTCCCTGCTTTTGTCGCTGGGACAGGAGATAATGCAGCAAAAGAACCCCGATTTGATTCCCCGTGAGTTTCCGGTAGCAGCCATCCTCATCCCGCACCATCACCCCCAGGCGATCGGCGTCGGGATCAGACGCCAGGATTAAACTCGCTCCCTGTTCCCGGGCATACCGGAGGGCCAGGTCAAAGGCCGCCTCTTCCTCCGGGTTGGGCACGCTCACCGTGGAGAATTCCGTATCCGGTACGGCTTGCTCCTCCACCAGGATCAGGGAAGTAAAGCCCACCTCCCGCAATAGCTGCGGCACCAGCCGTCCCCCGGTGCCGTGTAAAGGTGTAA
>DULZ01000037.1 GCA_012840125.1 Clostridia bacterium
CCAATTTCCGGAGATCAGCCGGCCGGTGGCGGATTCCTGGCTGCGGGCCCGGATGAGGGGTGTAGACCCGTACAAAGTTGTGAAGAAACCGCAATTGACTGAACAGGAATTACAAGAAATCCGTCATGATAAAGAGCCCTTGATTGCGGCTACGGAAGCATTAATTAACAGGCTGAAAAACATCCTGAATGATTGTGGCTACATACTTTACCTGATTGATCCGGACGGGATTATCCTCGTGCATGAAGGTGACTGGAAAAGGAACCGTCCCTTTCCTGAATACGGGTCCAGGGTTGGGATCATCGCCAACGAGGAAACCATCGGCACCAACGCCCATGAATTGAGTATTAATTTAAAAAGGCCGGTCCAGCTGTTGGGACCGGAACATTATGCGGTAGTTTTTCAAAACAATATCGCTTCCGCCGCCCCGGTGTTTGATGCAGATCGCCAAGTGGCAGGCGCTTTGTTGTTGTTGAGTAGGCCCTGCGAGGGAGAAAAGGATGGTTTTTTAACCCGCCAGTGCAAGAGTGAGCTGGCCCTGGTGGTTTCCATGGCGTCTGCTGTGGCGGCTGAAATGGTCCTCTGCCGGCCCCGGGTGAAGGTGCAAACCAGCAGCATGGGGAAGGACAAATCCGTTTTGCCCGCCGTGAAGGAACGCCGGCCCGCCGGCTCCGCCGGTGCCGTGTTCAACAAAATCATCGGTGAAAGCG
The DNA here is from genome assembly GCA_012840125.1 of Clostridia bacterium. Taxonomy (NCBI): domain Bacteria; kingdom Bacillati; phylum Bacillota; class Clostridia; species Clostridia bacterium. The sequence continues at coordinate 711 of DULZ01000037.1, forward strand.
AAGCCATCAAAAAGGCGGTGAAATTGGCCAGGAAATTTGCCCAATCCCGGGAAAACATCTTGCTGACCGGGGAAAGCGGTACGGGCAAGGAGATTTTTGCGGAAGCTATTCATCAATACTATTGTCCTGACGGCCCTTTCGTGGTGGTTAACTGTGCGGCCATGCCCAGGGATTTGATCGCCAGTGAGCTGTTCGGTTACGAAGGCGGTAGTTTTACGGGAGCGGAGCGAAGGGGCAGGCCGGGGAAAATTGAGCTGGCCGACGGGGGCATCTTCTTCCTGGACGAGATCGGGGACATGCCCCTGGAACTGCAGCCGGTTTTATTAAGGGTACTGGAAAACAAGCAGGTGACCAGGATCGGCGGGTGTACGGCCAAGAAAGTGGATTTCCGGTTGATTGCCGCCACGAACCAGAACCTTTACCAGATGGTGCTGGAAAACAAATTCCGGGAAGACCTCTATTACCGCTTGTCCGTGCTGAACATCCATATCCCGCCCCTGCGCGAAAGGAAAGAAGATATCATCCTGCTGTGCGACTACTTTATTGAGGAATACTGCCAAGAAGCCGGTCGCCCCCGGCCCCAGCTCAGCCGGGAAACCGTCGAATACATTTTAGCTTACGACTGGCCCGGCAATGTACGCCAGTTGAAAAATGCCATGATCTATGCCGTGAATGTTTGCCAAGGCCAGATCATTACGCCCCAGGACCTGCCTCAAAACATCATCCTGGATAAAGTGAGGCACCGGCTGTATCCCAGCCACTTCCCCGTGGACAGTATCGGGGAACTGCTGCAAATCAGCCATTTGGAGAAGACGGCCATCCAGACGGCTTTGACCTATACTAATCGCTGTGTGCCGGAAGCGGCGAAATTACTGGGTTTGAGCCGGTCCACTTTGTATCGCAAAATTAAAGAGTATAATATTACTCTATAAGCAAACCGGTGCGGAGCCCGCAATAAAAAAATGACACATCCGTTACAGGACATGTGTCATTTTTTATTGGCTGTGGGTTTTCTAAAGATTAAGCGACCCAGTTTTTACAGATTTTCACACCTTCCGCCGCATTAGTGGTAAAAGCATCGGCGCCAATTTTCCGGCAGGCACTTTCCGTCACCGGGTTCCCGCCGATGATGACTTTGACCGTATCCCGCAAGCCTGCTTCTTCCAGGGCTTTCACTGTTTTCTCCATGGAATCCAGGGCGAGGGTTAACACACCGCTCATACCGACGATCTGGGGTTGGACTTCCTTAACCTTGTCTACAAAAGCCCCCGGCTTTTGATCAATGCCCAAGTCGTAAACTTCGAAACCGGCGGCTTCAGCCATGTTCCGGAAAATGTTTTTGCCGATATCGTGCAGGTCCCCCTCCACGGTGCCTAAGACAATTTTACCTATCTTTTTCGCGTCGCTGCTGCCTAAAACGGGCTTAAGCATCTGCATCACTCTGGTCAGCAGGTCACCGGCATAAATCAAATCGGCCACATAGTATTCGCCCTGCTCGAACAAGTCCCCCACTTTGGTCATTCCCTGCTGGCAGCTGTTTACCACCAGTTGAGCCTCTTCCGGCGTGGGGTTGCCCGCCACGAACTCCCCGATCATGGCCAGCAACTGTTCCTCGTTGAGATCTCCTAAAGCTTGGACCAGGGCCTGTAAATCAATCATTTGTCCCAACCTCCTCAAAAGTTTGCTCTGCCGTCCCTGTGTCATGACCCAAGCCACGGGACTTGGTATTACTATCATGGCGAGGTTACACCACCTCAACCGCATCAAACGTTACTGCTGGGGCCTCGGTTTTCAAGGGATCCCATCTTACTTATGAAGGGAGATTTGTACTAATGCGAACGTTCACATTACCTGGGAAAACTTACATCCCTAGCTAGAATTTTAAACCCTCCAGCAGCTGGAGGGTTTAAAATTCTGGTTAGACAGGGAGCCCTTCCTTAATGATGTGAACGTTCACATTAGTACAAACCATGCTGCACAAAGGAGATGAGACGCCTTGAAAACCGAAGACCCAGCGGCAAGGCTTGGAGCGGCTTACGAGGTGTTGGCCCGGGCTTACCGCAACCGGCATGAGCGGGCCCTTCAGTGGAAGGAACAGGGTGGACGGGTGCTGGCATGCCTGGGAAGCGATGTGCCGGAAGAGTTGGTCCTGGCCGCCGGCTACTTGCCCGTCAGGGTGTGCGGCGAACCGGGGCAGGCCACTCCCCTGGCGGACCGCTACTTGGAACTGGCTTTTGAGCCCACGGCCCGGTCCAAATTCAACCGCCTACTTGACGGTACTTATGCTTATGCGGACGGCTTGGTAATATCCAACTCAACGGATGTGCTGGTGCGTCTTTACTTTTATCTCAGGGAACTGCATCGTGTCGAGCCGGAAATCGAACTTCCTCCTTTTTACTTCTTAGATCTACTGTTCATGCCGTCCATGATCAGCAGTGAATACAATCTGGGGACTTTAAGGAGCTTTCAGAGGATTTTGGAAGAATGGAGCGGGCAGGAAATTACTCCGGACCAATTACAGGAGGCCATCCGGTTATGTAATGAAAACAGGGCACTGCTGCGCCAATTGGCGGAGCTTCGCCGGGGAACTGCTCCGAGAGTAACCGGGGTGGAAGCCCTTACCATCATCGGTGCCTCCTTGCTCATGCCCAAAGAAGAACATAATCGCCTGCTTTGTGAAATCTTAGACAAAGCTCGCCGGCTGCCTCCTTTAGAGGGGGTCAGGCTCTTTGTTACCGGCAGCGTCCATGAGCAAACGGATTTCTATGAATTGATCGAAGCTTGCGGCGGGATTGTTGTCGGGGAAGACCATGACTGGGGTAACCGTCACTTCCATACCGATGTGGCTACCGATGTGGAGCCCCTGGCAGCCATCCGGGATCGCTATCACCTGCGGCTGGCGTCTCCGAACAAGCACCTGGTGTCGCACCGGGTCAGGGCACTCCTGGACCAAGTGCAAGAATGCGGCGCTGAGGGAGTTGTCTTCTTCATGCGAACCTATGATGAAGCCTCCACTTGGGATTACCCGGAGCAGCATCAAATACTGGAAAGTTTGGGGATTCCCAGCAAGTTGTTTGTCAGGCAGCCCTACACACTGGCCAACCGCCGCCAGTTGATGGAAGACATCACGGAACTGGTAGCCCAGGTCCGGGCCGGGAGGAGGGAGTGAGGTATGACGGCTAAGGAAGAGGCAGGAAAAAAAGTGCCGGAAAAAGGACAGCGCAGTGTCAAAAGGCTTCAAGTTGCTAAGGAAGCCAGCGCTTATCAAAAAGAATGGTTTATGGGACTTGGTCAAAGAGTGGCTGCCGGTGAGCCCTTCGCCTACCTCAATGCCGATGTGCCCATGGAAATCTTTCGAGCCATGGACATTCCCTTTGTGGTGAACCAGTGGTGGGCGTCCATTTGTGCGGCAAAGCAAATGACACCATATTACTTTAACTTGTTGAAAGAAGAGAATTACCGGGACGACGTTTGCCAGTACTGCGTGACGGCCCTGGCCTGCTCCTTCGATCCGAAACCGGAGGAAGGGCCTTGGGGCGGGCTGCCCAAGCCCTCCATTGCGGTGACCAGGTTAACCTGCGATGCCCAGGGGAAGATTTTTGAGTTGCTGGCCAAGCGGTACGGCGCCAGTTTTTATCCCATGGAAAACACCATTCCCTTAATTGCCCCTGACAACTGGTGGGAAAAGGCCCCGTATCGCTGGGAAGAGCTGTATGAACCGCGCCGGTTGGATTTTGCCGTGGAGGACTTAAAGGGGCTGATCCGCTTCTTGGAATTGACCACCGGACGGGCATTCAGCATGACCAGGTTCGAAAAAGTGATGGACCTGATCAACCAGCAAGAGGAGTATTACCGGCTGACCCGTGATTTAATTGCCCAAACCGTCCCGGCTCCGGTCACCATCGCCGATGTGGTGGGTCCGGTGATGCAGGCCCAGTGGCAGCGGGGCACCGAATGGGCGGTGGAAAACGCCCGCAAGCTGTACCTGGAAATCAAGGATTTAGTGGACCGTGGTGCAGCCGCTTGTCCCAATGAACGGATCCGGTTGGGCTGGATCGGCAGGGGATTATGGTTTAACCTCGGGTTTTACCAGTATTTCGAAGAAAAATACGGTGCCGTTTTCGTCTGGTCCATGTATCTTGCCATGGGAGCCGACGCATATATCCGCTACGGCGGTGACCCCCTGCGGCGGTTGGCTTCGCGGTTTATCGGCATGGAAGATTTCCTGCACATGCCGCCCTGGAACAACCAGTGGTTTTTGAAAGAAGCCAAGAACAATCAACTGGACGGAGTGGTTTACCTGGTCCCGGAAAACTGCATGCAGGCCGTCGAAGGCTCCTACTTCATTGCTAAAGCATTGGAGGATGCCGGTATCCCGGTGCTCATGCTGAGAGCGGATCCCGTGGATGCGCGCAAATGGAACCAAGCAACCATGACGGCAGCGGTGGAAAGTTTTATCAAAGAGAGACTAGGAGGGTAGTTGCATGTCCAGGTCTGTCTTAGAAGGCATTAAAGTCCTTGATCTTACCCAGTTCGAATCCGGTACGGTGTGTACGGAAACCCTGGCTTGGATGGGAGCCGAAGTATTAAAAGTGGAGCGTCCCAGAACCGGTGAAGCCGGGCGCTATTCCGTCGAAGAGCCCGGTGTGGATACCTACGGTTTTATCATTCTCAATGCCAATAAGAAGTCCATTACTTTAAACCTCAAGAGCGAAAAAGGAAAGGAGATACTCTGGCAGCTGATCGATAAGGTGGATGTATTCATTGAAAATATGGGACCGGGATCCATTGAACGCCTGGGTTTCGGTTATGAAGCAGTGAGCCGCCGCAATCCACGCATAGTGTACGCCCAGATCAAGGGTTTCGGTACGGACGGCCCTTACCGGGATTACCCGGCCTTTGACCCTATTGCTCAGGCTGTAGGCGGTTCAGCCAGCATGACCGGTGAACCTGACGGGCCACCCATGCAGCCGGGCCCCAACCTGGCCGACAGCGGTGCCGGGTATTTGACGGCGTTGAGTATTGTGGGAGCCCTGTACCAGCGGTACTCTACCGGTAAAGGGCAGCATATTGAAGTGGCCATGCAAGATGTGGTCATCGGTTTTTGTCGTTCTGCCTGGGAGCAGCATTACCGGAACAATCAGGCAGCTCCCCGGGTTGGCAATGGTATGCCCCTGGAGCCGGTGGCCCCGGCCAATATGTATCCCTGTAAACCGGGTGGTCCTAATGACTATGTCCATATCTATTGTTCACGTCATCCGGGCAGTCATCACTGGCGCACCTTGTGCAAGATCATTGGGCACCCGGAGGCTGCCGATGATCCCCGCTTTGCTACCCCACGTTCCCGCTACCTGCATCGCCATGAGATTGATGCCATGATCAGCAATTGGACCCGCCAATATACCAAATTTGAAGCGATGGAGATTCTCGCCAAGGCCGATATTCCAGCCGGCGCTGTTTTAGATACCATGGACATTACGAATGATCCCTATTTGCGTAAGAGAGGGATTATGGCTGAAATTGAGCACCCGCAGCGAGGTAAAATGCTCATCCCCGGTTTTGCACCAAAGATGTCCGGCAACCAGGTCCGGATTACTTGCTCACCGGGGCTGGGCGAGCATAATGAGGAGATCTACCGGGGCCTTTTAGCCATCTCCCAGGAGGAGTATCGCCGGCTTCAAGAAGAGGGAGTCATCTAAGGCTTCCTGACAACCCAGGCAGGAGGGGATGCCAGCATGGATACTAATCTGTATAATGCCAGGTTTGAGAGATTTCAAAAAGCCTACCATGTGGAAGTGCCGGACCGGATCCCCATCGAGGGGCAGTTTACTCCCACCTTTATGCTGGATTATTGCGGTTATTCTTTAAAGACATGGGATCCGGCCGTAGTGGACCGGGCCGTGGACCGGGTCCTCGGTGAATTCGACTATGATTACGTGCGGAGTATCTTTTACCGGTCACCTCAATATTTCATTCAACTCGGGGCGAAGACTTTTGTGCAAAGCGAAGACGGGACAATGCAGCACCCGGATGTGCACGGGTTAGAGCCGGAGGAATACCCGGAGTTCATCGCTGATCCTTTTAAAACTATCGTAGAAAAAATCGTGCCCCGTCTCTACACGGAATTGGCGAAACCGTATCCTTATAACGCCGTTGCTGTCGCGAAGGCAATTTATACGAACCACATGCTGCGGGAAAAATTTAAAGCCATTCAGGATAAGTACCGGGAAAAATACAGCATCCCTTATACCGGTGGGGGTATGCTGGCGGCACCCTTTGATTTCGTCGCTGATTTCATTCGCAGTTTCAGCGGCATCAGCATCGATATCCGGCGGCGGCCCGATCAAGTGGCGGCCGCTTGTGAAGCGGTGCTTCCCCTGCTAATTAAGAAAGGAATGTCCGGTCCTAACGGGATAACCAAAACGATTTCCATGCCTTTGCACATGGCTCCCTATTTAAAGGAAGCCGATTTTGAGAGATTTTACTGGCCCACGTTCAAGAAATTGTGCGATGTTATGACGGAAAATGGGTACTATCTATATATTTTCTTTGAGCAAGACTGGACCAGGTTCCTGGACTACCTGCAGGAACTGCCCAAGGGCCGGATTTTGGCCAAGTTCGAATACGGGAATCCCAAGTTGATTAAAGAAAAATTGGGCAAGAACGTATGCATTTCAGGTTTGTACCCGGTGGAGCTGCTTAAGAACGGCACCAAACGAGAATGCATTGAAAAAGCCCAGGAGCTAATCGAGATCCTGGCTCCGGGAGGGGGATATATTTTCGGCCTCGACAAATCGGTGATGAAAAAGAGCGACATTAATCCTGAAAACCTTAAGGCGGTTACCCAGTTTATCATTCGTGAAGGAAAGTACTAGGAGGCTGGGACTATGAACACGAAGGAACCGGTACTGTTGTCATGGGAAGAGTTTATCGCCCAGGTGGGAGAGAAGGTGACGGATGATCCCAAAGCGCCGGAACTTTGGGAACGAGTACAGACTGATGTATTTAACTTCTTTATCTCACTTTTGATGTAGATCTAATGACCGGTCTGTCCGTGTGAGTAAATATCCCGAAAAGGAGGACCTCGATGAGTAAGTTCGGCAAGTTTTATGACGGCTTAATGCGCTTTACCCTGTATTTGTCCAGTATCGGGCTGTTCTTGCTGGTGGTACTGGTGACGGCGAACACCATTGGACGCGGCTTCCGGCATCCCATTCCCGGAGGGTATGATTTAATTACTCTTAGCGCGGCGGTATGCGGCAGCTTGTCCATAGCCTATTGCACGAAACTCAAAGGGCATGTCCATGTTGATATCGTCGTCAACGTGTTATCGCCGCGGGGTAAGAAGATACAAAAGATTATCTGCGGCATTATGGGTATTGCTCTATGGTGTCTTATTGCTTGGCAGAGTGTGAAGGTCTTCCTCACCCGGTTGACTACTGAAGTGACGGAAGTGTTGAAAATACCCTATGCCCCCTTTAGATTCCTCTTTGTGTTTTCCATGATACTCACGGTAGTGATCTTAGTTGAACAATTAATCGAAGACATGCAAGGGGGTAAAGAAGCATGAGTCCAGTCACTATAGGGATTATCGGCATGATCGCCTTGATTGCCTTGATGGCATACGGCATGCCTGTAGGTTTCGCGATGGCTCTTGTCGGCTTTGTCGGCATGGCGATACTCATCAGCCCAACGGCCGCCATCACTAAACTGGCTACCACTCCTTTTGGTTATGTGGCCAGCTATGACTATGCCGTTGTACCGATGTTTATCTTAATGGCAAACATTATTGTCGTTTCGGGACTTGGAACTAATCTATTCAATATTGCTGAAAAGTTCCTTGGTCGCTTCAACGGAGGCATGGCCATGGCCACTACCGGCGGTTGTGCAGGTTTTGCCGCCATCAGTGGTTCTTCTTTGACCACCTCCTTGACCATCGGTACTGCAGCAATCCCGGAAATGAAGAGATACAAATATGACCTGGATTTTGCCGGGGCGACGATCGCCGCCAGCGGAACCCTGGGGCTTCTCATCCCCCCCAGTACCGCCTTGATGCTCTACGGGATTGTTACCGGTAACTCCATTAAGGATTTATTCCTGGCCGGGTATATTCCGGGTATCCAGCAGGCTTTATTCTATCTCTTGGTTATTTACCTGCTGACCAAAATCAATCCGGCTCTTGGGCCCCGTGGTCCTAAATACAGTTGGAAGGAAAAGTGGGATGCACTGAAACAAGGTGGAGAAATACTTCTCTTGATTACTTTTGTGATTTTGGGCTTGTTTATGGGGTGGTTTACGGCCACGGAAGCCGGGGCGGTCGGGACCGCCGGCGCCCTTTTGATAGTCTTGCTGCGCAAGCGGTTGACCTGGGAAGGTTTCCTGAAAGCGATTAGCGATACGGTGAGGGTATCCGGTATGTACTATGTAATCATTATCGGTGCCCAATTGTTCATGAACTTTACAACAGTTACTACCCTACCGACCATGTTGGCCCATGGGATTCAGAATTCCGGACTGTCCCCCCTAATGGTTGTTTTCCTGATTGTGGTGATCTATCTCTTCCTCGGTATGTTTATCAACGGTACGGCGATGATGCTTTTGACTCTGCCGATTTTCTACCCGTTAATCATAGACCTTGGCTTTAATCCCATTTGGTTTGGTGTCTTGGCTACGAGGGTAAGTGAAACGGGCCTTTTGACCCCGCCGGTTGGTTTGGGCGTTTACAGTATGAAAGCTATTATGCCGGACCTGAATCTGGCGAGAGTGTTCAAATTCACAATGTACTTTGTGGTTACCGATATCATCCATGCGATACTGCTTGTGCTCTTCCCGGGGATGGTCACATTCTTACCGGACATAGCGAGGTAAAGTGTCTTCCCGGGAGCCGTAGAAGGGGGTGTGAGACGGTTCCAAATGCCGCTTACTGAGTTTCCGGTTAGATAGGAGAGGGCTGGCTGGTTTGGAAAACTGACTCTAACTTTGACCAAAGGGGTGTATCACAGTGACAAAAGTCAGGGGTAATTGGTTGCTCACGATTATCTTAAGTGCTGTGCTCATTCTGACCGGTGTGGCTTTAGCCGGGTGTTCCGGCGGCTCCGATGGCTCTGCTGACACTTCCTCCGGTGACAATGACGCGGCGGAGCAGGAAGTGATCACGCTGACGTTTACTTCTTTCAGCACTTTGCCCCAAACTGCTGCCAAAGTGGACCATGAGTTCATTAAACGAATTGAAGAAGTGACCAATGGTAGAGTGAAGTTCCAGTATTACGGCGGGGGCACCCTAATTAGCGGTAATGATGCTGCAGCTGAACTAGGCAGCGGGGTAGCGGATTTCGGTATCCCGCGGGTGGGATATTCTCCCCATGGTTATGATTTGAATAAAGCATATATGACTTTTATGTTCAACTGCGATCCCTATGATGCAGAAATGGAATTGGATATTGCCCATCAAATTTTTGCACAGTACCCGCAGTTTGACCAGGAGTTCTTGGAGAATGGGATGGTCCCCTACGCCGGTAATGCCAGCGGTACTTCCCGGGCCCTGTTTACCACCAAACCGATCAAATCTTTAGATGACCTGAAAGGCGCGTCCATCCGTGCCACCGGAAACTGGGCGGAGATCGTGAAAGGATTAGGTGCCGAGCCGGTTAACATTCCTATTTCTGAAACATACTTAGCGCTGGAAAAAGGTACCGTTGACGGTGTCATCGGCCTGGCCACCTTCACCCTGGAAGCTGACAAACTGGCGGAAGTGGTCAAGTATTGTTATGACTTAAAAGTCAACTTTGCACCGATTTATGAATGGGCCTTCTGCAAGGCCACTTGGGACAAGCTGCCCGATGACATTAAGCAGGTCTTTATTGACAACAGGGACTTCCTGGAAATGAAATCCGTAGAAATCAACGTTGCCGATACTCTACCGGCGGAAGAGTATGCCAAGAGTTTAGGTGTGCAATTCTTAGAGCTCAGTGATGAAGACCAAGCCAAACTATATGATGTTATTGATAAAGTGAACAGGCAGGTGGCGGCAGACCTGGACGCCAAGGGAATTCCCGGCACGGAGATTTATGAAGCAACGCAAAAGCTGATTAAGGAATACAAAAAGTAGAATTTAACTATTTCCAATCTTGGCTTTCCATGCAGTGAAATGACGGGAAGGATGGGGGCATACCAGAGGTTGGCATGAAAACCGGAAGTGTGAATAATGAAGAAAAAGCCATTGATCGGTACAGATCAGTGGCTTTTTCTGATAGGAGGTAGTGAAGCCTAAAGCAGTCAAAAGGGAGGTGCTTGAAGCTGTGTTTTATGGTTCATGCTTAGAAAAAGCTTCCGAAACAGGTTTGATACAGCCAAAAGGACAGGTTTGGGCGCAGGCGCCGCATTTGATGCACAGCCGGTCGTCGACGAAAAAGCGGACGGTGCCCTTCCGGTTCTTTACTGCGCCGGAAGGACAGACCAAATAACAGCAGCGGCACTGTTTACATTTCCCCTGGAGAATTTCAAAACGAATGAGATCCTTGCACGCGATGGTGGGACAGTATCCCGCGGCGTGGGCGGCAAATTCTGAGCGGAAATACCGCAGCCCGGATAGAACGAGCTGCGCCGGAGAACAACCGGTGGGGCACCGGGTTTCCCGGGCCACCTGCCGGGCTATTGCTTCGATTTCTTCGAGCACTCCCCCATAGCCCTGCCCTTGGGTCAGCAGGGAGAGTTTGGTCTTTAATGCAGCGATACCTGTCTCGCAGGCAGGGCTGCCTGCACAGTACCTCGGGGTTTGCGTATTAATCGCGGCCAGAGTCCGGTCCACGATACAGCGGTGCCTGTCCAATACCACCAGCTCATGGAACATGAAGCCGGTAGTGTTGGCGCTTTTGGTGGTTTGGTTGTCAAAGGGAAGAAAGGTACCGTTAGGGAACTCCACTTGTAAAGCTTTCCAAGAGCCGGATGATTTATTGGTTATGGTTTGGACCAGCGCCGGCAAGTCTTCCTCCGCCGGCACTTCGACGAAACCGTGGCTTTTGAGGTCACCGCTTAAATAAAAAACGCGGGTATCCGGTTGCTCAGGCCCGGAGCCGGCGGCCCGGCGTACCAGCCCCGGGATGTGGGCCAGGGGCTGCAAGGGTTCCAGGGTAAGGCCGTGCGGTGCCGTCGCACCACCGGAGTGAGTTTGGTTATGGGCCACCGCTATTTCCAGACCATAATCCGTCCCCAAGATGTGGTCGCCCACCAAGCCGTATTCCCTGGCGGTGGCGATGGCCCGCTCCAGGAGGGCGGCGGCCAGGGCGTGTTTGGCGGGTATGTAAATCACTGCTTGCGAAAAGCCCAAAGCATAGCCTGTTAAGAGCAGGCTTTCCAACAAGTGGTGGGGGTTGTTTTCCACCAGGGCCAGTTCCAGGGGAGTGAGCTCTGTGGAACTGCCAACAGTCATGCATGGGGCCTCAAGAGGAGCGGGAGGCTGCCGGTCATCAAGGTTCAGCAAGGGGGAGGCGGTAATTAACTGCCGCAGCTTTTCCGGCGAGAATTGTTGTAACGCATCCCGTAGGGTAAAATACCCGCCGGTGGCGATATATTCGGCGATGTCTTGGGGATCGATGAAACCCCAGCTGTGGCTGATAGACCGCCGTTGGAGCTTGAAGAAACGAGCCAGGGAGGTTTGGCGGTCGCCGGTGATGCTTAAATCCGAGAAGCCCTGCAGCCTGCCCGGTTCTTTTTCCACTGCGGTTAACCACAGGTAAGAGGTAGGTTGATGTCCCTCCACCAGCCGGATTACGTGCCAAAGGGATTTACCGTCCACCCGGCCGAAGAAATAATGCCTCCCATCGGGCAGGCGCACATGGATTAACGGCTCGGCAAAGCAGGCGCCTAAGCAGCCTACGCCGGTTACCTTGACAGGGAGCGCCCAGTCCCGGCGGGCGGCCAGCTTGTCGCGCAAAAGACCTGCTCCCTTGGCCAATCCGCAGGAAGAGGTGCCCACGTTAATCCTAACGGCAGAAGAGGGACATAAGCTCCGGCGACCGGTTTCCGCTAAGTGTTCCAGTATACCTGGGTTGTACTGAACCATCTACCTAACCTCCACAAAAGAGAAGCCATAATGGCTGCCCCAGGCAGCCATTATGGCAAGCACCAAGGTACAGGAATCTAGGGGATGAAAAGGGCCATTTTCCTTCCTTTAGCGTTCATTTTTTCAATCAGTTCTTCTACGGGACCGTACTCCATGCATTGACCGAGGCAGTGGTGGACACAGGAGGGCTTTTTCCCCTGGGCCACCCTCTCGCCGCAGAGGTCGCAGAGTGAAGTGGGAACGGGAACATAATTCCATTCCCACTTTTCATCGTCAATTTTCCAAGGCCCAACTTCCATCAACTTAATGCCCCATTTTCCTTTGGGAATCTGCTTTTCCATTTTACAGGCTACTTCACAGCTGTGGCAGCCGGTGCAGTATTCGTAATCAATCAGCAAACCGTTTACTGACATTGAGCTCCCTCCATTCATGTAGTAGTTTTCCGCCGTGGGGTGACACACTTAAATGCCTTCGTCAGTTTTGGTGACTTTACAAATGACGCTCTTCAGCGGTGCGCCGAAACCGAGTTTCCCGATGTGCTTGTGCGGGACCATGGTGTTGATGTTGGATTCCCACACGCCGAACAAGCTGGGTTCTTCACCGGGTTTTTCCGGGTACCACCAGCCGTGGGTAGCATGGACCACTTTCGGGTGAATCGTGGGTGTCAGCTTGGCCTTCAGTTTTGCTTTACCGAACATGTTCTCAATGATGACCCAATCCCCGTCTTTAATGTTGTATTGAGCGGCAGTTTCCGGGTGGATCTCCAGCTCGGGCCAGGGATCGATTTCTCTTAAGGTCGGTATTTGCCTGTGTTCTGAATGGAAGGAGGTAAACTTTCTCGCGCCGGTAGTGAGGATCAACGGGTACTCCTTCGCTAGTTCAGGTGTGCTGTACGGGCTGTAATGGGGTTCCTGGTAGTACGGCAGCGGATCGTCGCCCCACTGTTCAAAGAGAACGGAACGCAGCTCCACTTTACCGGTGACGGTGTTAAAGCCCGGCTCCCCGTCATCTCTGAGCAAGCCTTTTTCATATTTCCTGTATTCCACCGGGGTCTGGTAGACGCCCATTTCTCGCAAGTCGTTGAAACTAATCCCCAGCTCGGGTTCAAGTTGTTTAGTGAAGAAGTCTTCCACGCTGTCATAAGGCCACATGTGCGGGTACAGTTTCTTGCCTAATTCAATGCAGACTTCGATGTCAGACTTGGTTTCACCGACGCGCAGGGCTTCATTGATGGCCCCCAGGAAGATGGCGTTCCGGCCGAAGTGGGTGAGTACCACACCGTCCATTTCGGCGAAGGTGGGCAGCGGCAAGAACACGTCTGCAAAAGCCATGGCGGTGGGGGTCATGAAGGTATCCTGTACCACGCAGAATTCTAATGATTGCAGTGCCCTATACCAGCGGTCCGGCTGGGTGGAGCAGGTGGGGGTGATGAAGTTGCTGCTGTTGAACCATCCCATCCTGAGCTTGTAGGGCTTGCCGGTCTCCAGGCAATCCAGAGTCACGTCCGGGTGAGTGGTGGCCAAAGCATTGGCCAGGGCAGGATATTCCTTGGCACCGATTCTTTTCTCCCATAATTCCTCGGACAGGTTGTAACGGGTTTCAATGCGCCACTTGCCCAGCAAGGCCGCTCTGGGACCTAAGGTAATGCCGCCGGGGATATCCAGGTTGCCGGTAATGGCTACGATGGACAGGAGGGCATGTCCCAGCTGCACGCCGTTGGGGTTGGTGTCCACGGCTAATCCCCATTGAATCGGGCAAGGTTTGTTGGTAGCAATGATCCTGGCTACTTCGATGATTTTTTCTTTCGGTACCCAGGTGATTTCCGCCACTTTTTCCGGCGGGTATTCCTGGACACGCTGCTTTAAGTCCTCGAAGCCGAAGCACCATTTGTCGACGAATTCCTTATCATAGAGTTCTTCGTTGATGATGACATGGAGCAGGCCTAGAGCCAAAGCCGTGTCGGTGCCCGGTCTTAGCTGCAATACGTGTTCCGCCCGGCTGCCCAGCCAGGTGATTCTCGGGTCCACATGGATGATCTTGGTGCCTCGCTTCATCATGTCGATGAGGGAGTGACCGTAGAAACCGTCGGGGTTGGACATTAAGGGGTTCTTACCCCAAACGACGATGTATTTGGGCAACTGGTAATTGGGGTTGTCATAGCGATCCGGGAAGTGCCCGGCAAAGTCGATTTCCGGGTAGCCGGCGCCCAGGATGTAGTCGGTGATAGCACACCTGGGGCCGTAGCAAGACCAACCGCTCAGGGGATAGCAGACGTTGGGTGTGCCCAGGGAGGCAAATCCTAACGGGTAGTAGTACAAGCAGGCTTGTCTACCGGTGCCGCCGAAAACGATAATGGATTCGGCGCCGTAGTTCTCAGTGTAATACTTGACCTTCGGAACGATAATGTCCCAGGCTTCATCCCAGGAGATTCTTTGCCACTTATTCTCCCCGCGCTTGCCCACTCTTTTCATGGGGTAGACAATTCGCTGGGGATGGTGGACGTATTCAGGCAGCGACAAGCACCTGATGCAGAGCCGGCCTTGGCTGATGGGATGCTCTTCGTCCCCTTCGACTTTAATCAGCTTGCCGTTCTTGACATGGAGTTTCATGCCGCAGCCGACGGGGTGGTCACCCGGCGGGGACCAACCGCAGGTTCTCACGATATATTCGCCGTCAGCAATTTCCTTTTTCCATTGTTTATCCATTTATCCCACCCTTTCTTGAAAAATTTTTGCCGTCCGATTGAACATTGCAGGTGTTGAAAAGATGTGGTTGGTTTTTGCTGTCTTCGATGCCCCCTTGTCGATGAGTTTTGTTTCAGGTTGTTCCAGGCACAGGGTTAAATTGGCGGAGGGAACAGCCCCGGGTTAGGCGACGGAAAAGGGTTCAAGGTTTCTTTTGTTCCGGTTGCTGCCCGTCTTTAGGCTGTTCCAAAGAAGCACCGCAGAAAGGACATTTCTTTTGGACAACGCCGCCGATGAATTGGATCTTTTTTTGGCAGTTTGGGCATACTGCCCCTTTGGCAGCCGACGCCGGTCTGAAGCACATAATTTTTAACCTCCTCACGCTGGCATGGAATAGAATATTTTGAGATAATGAATAAAGAGTCTTAGCTATTTGCCCTGGGTGGCTGGTGAGGATTCCAGCAGTCCGCGCCGGCAAACAGCTGAAGACAAGTGCAGCAAGCTGGCTATGAGCTTAATAAAGCAATAATTATGCCAAAAGGTACGTATTACCGGTACGGTGCTCCAGGAAGATAATACAGCGGGTTTTGCTGCACCGTAGGCATGCGGGGCCTGGGCGGGGGGAGGTTTTCCGATATTTTTTTAGGACAGCAGTGTCTTTTTAAGATTCACGGTTTCCGGCGTGAAGCTGCCAATGGTAGGTAACCGGGTTTTACACTTGAGGCTGAGAAAAATTTTTGATATAATCGGAGAGCGATATAAGGAGCACTTATTTCTTGGGAGCGGATTGGGCCTGGTGGCTCGCCTGGACTTCAAATCCAGTGGGACGCAGTGGACCTGCGTTCGGTGAGTTCGATTCTCACACGTTCCCGCCATTGATACATAAGGCTTTCAGGATTCCCAATGAAAGCCGGCACAATAAAAACTGGGTGCGAAATTCGTTCATGCCCAGCCCATGCCCAACAAGAATCAGGTTCTTCTCCGGTGGAAAGCCTGATTGTTTGTTGGGTTTTGTCTTTGTTGGCAGGAACACCATCAGGCTAAATCGAACTAGAATGCTATATTTACCTAGGGGTGGTGACAGGAATGAAGCTGGTAAATTTCAAGCTGGGGGATGAAGTAAGGTTAGGTGTTAAAGTGGAAACCGGTATTGTGGACGTGAAAAAAGCGGCCGCTTCTTTAGCCCTGGATGTGCCGGCGACGATGGAAGAAGTGATGGCCGGCGGGAAGGAAGGTTTGGCCCGGTTGGCTGAACTGCTCAACCATGAAGTGGAAGTTGTGCCCGAAAGGGAAATTGTTTTTGCCCCCTGTGTGACTAATCCCGAGAAAATTCTCTGTGTCGGTTTGAACTATTTAGATCATGCCAAGGAGCTTAACGCCCCGATTCCCGATACACCTGTTTTGTTCAGCAAATGCAACAATGCCCTGGCGGCCCACAACCAGGTGATTAAACTGCCGGCAACGGCGGAGAAATTCGACTATGAAGCGGAGCTGGTCATTGTCATCGGCAGGGAGGCCAGGCGGATCAGCGAGGAGGAAGCGCCGGCATACATCTTCGGTTACACCGCGGGCAATGATTTGACGGCGCGGGACCTGCAGTTCCGTACGCACCAGTGGCTGCTGGGCAAGACCTGTGACGGCTTTGCTCCCACCGGCCCATACCTGGTGACGGCCGACGAAATCAATCCCGGCAACCTCCGCATCAGCTGCGAAGTAAACGGGGTGGTGCGGCAGGATTCCAATACCGGCAACCTGATTTTTGACTGTGCCGGCATTGTCAGCTACGTCTCCCAGTACATGACCCTCAAGCCCGGCGATCTGATTTTCACCGGTACTCCGGGGGGTGTCATGTCCGGTTACCCGCCGGAGAAACAGCAATGGTTAAAACCGGGGGACGAAGTGAAGGTGACCATTGAAAAGATAGGCACCCTGGTCAATATCATGGGTTGACCGGCCCAACACGGGCTGTGATTAAAGGCCGGCCGTGTGCAGGGGCAGGACGGTGCACCCGCCGCCCGGCGGCGCTCATAGGGGGTAACGCCGCATTTGGCGGGGGATGCCTGTGGGCATGCACCGCCGGCGGCACATTGCCGGCCTCCTCGTCTCATGTACTTATGCCAGGCCTTGGCTGGACAGGTATTGCTGGTAGACCCTGATGTTTTGCGGTAATGCGCCGACAATTTTCAGGATGGCCCCCATGTCCCCTTCCGTTTTGATTCTGCCCATGGTAAATTCCATCATGGGATTGCCCTTGCCCGTAAAGAGCTTGTGGAAAGTATCGCTGGACAGGTTCAGCCCCACATCCGGCTTGTCCGGGTAACCGTGGGATGCGGCCAGCCCGTCCGCGGAGCACTGCAAGGTAAAGCCTAAACCTAAGTCGTTCAGCTTGATGCCGACGGTCCGGTTCAACTGGCGCCAGCTCTGGGCGGCTTCCTCATCATTAATAATGGCTTGAATGTAGCCGTACAGGAATTCTTTGGCTTGCTCCGGGTCATTTTTCAGGGGAAAACTCACTGGAAACCCTCCTTACAATTCTCAATAGTCTGAAAGTATCTTAACACTGAATAAGTACTCAGTCAACCATGGCCGGGTTGGTCTGATAAATTGACGGAAACAGGCTATAATAACAATAAACACTGCCTGGAGAAAGGAAGATCTGATGGAGCCCGGCATGGTGCAGGATGCCCTGCATAAAATGCTTATATTGGAAAAAAGTCAAGTGACGCTGTATTCTTCTCTTGCGGCTAAGGCGCCTAATGAAGAGCTCGTCCACGGTTTGCAAAGGCTGGCCAAAATTGAAAACGATCATGTGCTGGCCATTGAGCAAAAGCTGCTGGAGTATTTCCCGCATCAAAACGGTACCCTCCGGCAGGTCAAAGACTCCGTTGCCGGTTTGGGGCTCAAGGGTTTTAGCACCCTGATCAACACCGCCGGGGGATTGGCCGGCCTGGGGATTTTAATGAAAGCGGCGGCTGCTGCGGAGGAAAGGGCTATGGCTGACTACCGCAAAGCCATTGCCCATCTCCAGGACCAGGCCATCATAGACATCTTTTGGGAACACCTCATTGATGAAGAGCTTCACTATTTATGGCTTAAGGAAAAGGCAGCACAGCTTATGAATTAAGCTGCGCCGGTTATTCCGCCGGCGCCTGCTGCCCCCCCGGCGTGAATGCACCACGCCCTTTTTTGCTGTGACCGCTATTCTTCCCGGTAAAACTGCCGGCGGTAAATGTTCCGCAGGTGGTTAATAGTTCTAAGCTGCTGCCCGTCCCGGTAGCACCAGTAATCCCAGCCGTTGCACGTCAACCTGTCCTGCAGGTAAGCTCCCACCCGGTGAATGGAACCCCGGTAATCCCCGCAGGCGATAGACCCGTCAGGGCAAACCAGGGCTTGATATTTCCCGCATTTCGAGTACAGGGTATCCCCCGGCTGCAGCAAACCTACCTCCAGGAGGCTGCCGAAAGGAACCCTGGGCAGGGTGCGCTTTTCCGGCGCTTTCAATAAGTCCCCGGGTAGGTCCAGGGGCTGTACCCCCGCAATCCGTGCCCGGGCAATTTTGACATAGGCGGTCTCTTTTTCAATGCCGATGAAATGCCGGCCCAGTCTTTTGGCCACGGCTCCGGTGGTGCCTGTCCCGAAGAAAGGATCTAGAATAATATCCCCCGGGTTGGTGGAAGCCAGCACCACCCGCGTCAGCAAAGCCTCCGGCTTTTGGGTGGAGTGAGCTTTTACCCCCGCTTGTTTAATACGTTCTTTGCCGGAGCAGATGGGGATGTACCAGTCGCTGCGCATTTGCTTATCATCATTGAAGATTTTCATGGCTTGATAATTGAAAGTATATTTGGCCTGCTCCCGGCTTTTCTTGGCCCAGATGAGGGTTTCATGGGCATTGGTAAAACGGACCCCTTTGAAGTTGGGCATGGGGTTATTCTTGATCCAGATAATGTCGTTTAAGATCCAGAAACCCAGGTCGCTCATGATCTTGCCGATCCGGAAAATATTGTGGTAGCTGCCGATGACCCAGATGGTCCCGTCCTCTTTCAGTACCCGGCGGCAGGCGGAGAGCCATTTTTCCGTAAATTCATCGTATTCCGCTAGGGAAGAAAACTTGTCCCAGGCGTCTTCCACGCCGTTGACCCTGGTTTCATTGGGCCGGTACAGTTCCGCGGCCAGCTGCAGGTTGTAGGGCGGGTCCGCAAAGATCACATCAGCGATTTTTTCCGGCAGCTCTTGTTCCATGACGGTGATGCAGTCTCCCTGGATGATCTGATTCAGGTAGCTTTCCATTTGCTTCACCTCAAGTTGCCATCTTTTTGATTATAAAAGAGGTGAGCGGAAAAATAAAGACGCGGCCGCAACTATGCTATAATAAAGCTAGTCCAAGAGGCAAGGCAGGTGTTCCGGTTGGAGAAGTATCAATATATTTTCGGCCCGCTGCCTTCCAGGCGCATGGGATTGTCCCTGGGTGTCAGTCCCATCCCCAAGAAATGCTGCAATTATTCTTGCGTGTATTGCCAGTTGGGCCGGACCCCGAAACTGGAAAAGGAACCGCGATGGCATTTTCCCGCGGCGGATATTCTCAAGGAAGTGGCGGATTACCTCAGTTCCGGGGTGCATTTTGATGTGTTAACCGTGGTGGGGGAAGGGGAACCTACCCTCTATGCCGGGCTGGAGGAACTGCTGGCCGGGTTGAAGAAGCTCACGGATAAACCTATTGCGGTGATTACCAACGGTTCTTTGCTGGGCGATGCAAAGGTGCGGCAGGCTTTGCAGCAAGCCGATATCGTTATGCCTTCCTTAGATGCCTATGATGAGCATAGCTTCAAGAAAATAAATCGCCCCTGGAAAGACCTCCGCTTTGAAGAAGTTTATCGAGGGCTGGTGACCTTTTCCCAAGCATATACCGGGCAGCTGTGGCTGGAAGTGATGCTGGTCCGGGGCTTGAACGATGATGAGACTTCATTATTAAAACTCAAAGATTTGCTCGCTGGGATCCGGTATGACCGGTTGTTTATCAATTCTCCCGTGCGCCCGCCGGCGGAAAGCTGGGTGGGAGAACCGGAGGAAGCTGTGCTGAAACGGGCGGAGGAAATCCTGGGCGGGGTCTCCATTGCCCAAGCGCCCGCGCCGGATTTTTACAGCGAAGAAGTGGACGACTACGAGGCAGTGCTCAGTATTATTAAAAGGCACCCCATGAACCAGCACGAGATCAAGAGTTTCCTGGCAGGCAGGAACTGCGGGGAGCCGGAAGAGGTTTTGCGGCGATTGCGAGAGAACCCGCAAGTGGAAGTGATTGATTACAAGGGCTATCAGACTTATCGAGTAGTCCGTTAGCAGTGAATTAAATCTCTTTGAAAGGAGCTTGCCATGAAAAGACAAATTAAAAGAGTGGCGGCGATTCACGATCTCTCGGGCTTTGGCAGGACATCCCTGGCGGTGGTGATTCCCATTCTCTCCACCATGGGCATGCAGGTCTGCAGTCTGCCGACGGCGGTCCTGTCCACCCATACGGGAGGTTTTGAAGGGTATACTTTTGTGGACTTAACGGAGTTTATGGATAAGTCCATTAACCATTGGAAAGAGCTTGGCATAGAATTTGATTGTATCTACAGCGGTTTTTTGGGCTCCCCCCAGCAGATTGATATCATCTCCCGCTTTATTGATGACTTTTCCGGTAATGACCCGCTGATTGTGGTGGACCCGGCCATGGGGGATAACGGCCGCCTGTACAGCACCATGACGGGAGAAATGGTGGTGCGGATGCGGCACCTCATCACCAAAGCGGATATTATTACTCCCAATTTCACCGAGGCAGCCTTCCTGCTGGATGAGCCTTACCGGACCGGTATCACTTTGGAAGAAATGAAAGACTGGCTGGTCAGGCTGTCCGATATGGGGCCGCAAATCTCGATCATCACCAGCGTGCCTTACCGGGGCAGCAAGTATCCCAAGCACCAGACCAGTGTTATTGCCTATAACCGGGAAGACGGGCGTTTTTGGAAAGTGACCTGTGAGTATATCCCGGCCCATTACCCCGGGGCGGGGGATACTTTCACCAGCGTTTTGACGGGCAGCCTCCTGCAGGGCGACAGCCTGCCCCTGGCGATGGACAGGAGCGTCCAGTTTATTACCACGGCTATCAGGGCCAGCTACGGCAGCCAGTACCCGGAGCGGGAAGGAGTGCTGCTGGAAAGAGTCCTGGGCGTCCTGAACTTGCCGGTAGTTTCCTCTAGTTATGAAGTGCTTTAATCATAGGAGGGAGGAAAGATTAACCCTGTAACCGGGATGGAGTTGGAGCGGGCGATTGTGGTTGGATTGGACACGAAAAAGCCTTCCCCGGGGGAGTTGAGTGCCCAGGAATCCTTAAGAGAGCTCAGGGACCTGGTGGAAGCAGCCGGGGCCTGCGTAGTCCGGGAGTTCCTGCAGAAGAGGGAAGCGGTGGACCGGGCTTTGTACATCGGTAAAGGCTTAGCAGGAGATCTGGCGCAGTTCGTCGAGGCGGAGCAGATAGATCTCGCCGTGTTTGATACGGAACTGTCGGGTACCCAGCTGCGGAATTTAGAAGAAATCCTGCAGTGCAAGATACTGGATCGGACGGGGATTATCCTGGATATCTTTGCCCAAAGGGCCAAGAGCAAAGAGGGAAAAATCCAGGTGGAGCTGGCCCAGTTGGAATACCTGCTGCCCCGGTTAGTGGGGAAGGGTACGGAATTATCCCGGTTGGCCGGGGGCATCGGTACCCGGGGCCCGGGAGAAAGCAAGCTGGAGCGGGACCGCCGCCATATCAAGAGGCGTATTGCCGATCTAAAAAGGCAGTTGGCCCAGGTCAGCAAGCAGCGGCAAGTGATGAAAGCCAACCGGAGCTTGTCCCTGGTTACCCTGGTGGGATATACGAATGCGGGGAAATCTACCCTGCGCTATAGACTCTTGGAAGTGGCCGGCGGCCTGCAGGTGGATTTAACGAAAGAAGATGCGGGTACGAACCAGCTGTTTGCCACCCTGGACTCCACCGTGCGCGGGATTGAATTGCCCAATGGGCGCAGGATTCTGCTGGCGGATACCGTGGGCTTTATTCAAAAACTGCCTCACCAGTTGGTTTCCGCTTTCAAAGCGACGCTGGAAGAAGTGCAGGAAGCGGATCTCTTGCTGCATGTCGTCGATGGCACCTCTCCCCATGTGGAAGAGCAGGTCCAGGCAGTGGAGCAAGTTTTAGGGGAATTGGATGTGCTGGATAAACCGGTGGTGATCGTCATGAACAAGATGGACTTATTGCCGGAAGGGATGATACCCTACCGGCACCCGCAGCACCCGGTGGTCCATTTGTCCGCCAAAACAGGTGAAGGCATTGACAGGCTGCTGGCGATGCTGGCGGAGATGCTGGGCACGGCGGGGCGCCGGGTGCAGCTGCTGCTGCCCCATGAGGAGAGCCGGCTGCTGGGAGAGCTGTTCCGCCTGGGACGAGTGCAGGAAATCGTGTACCAGGAAAACGGGATCCGCTTAACGGCAGAAGTGCCGGATTCCCTGTATGCCAGGCTGCATCCCTACCGGTGTTTTCATTAACTTCGTTGTCCTGTAATCAAGGGCGGTGAAATGGGATGCCCTCCTGCCGGTGTTTCCCTTAATCACCGGCAGGCCGGGGTGTGTATATCCCGCAGGAGAAAAAGAAATGCTAATATGTGAACAAATTGGTGCTGACAAAAGGGCCGTAACCGTGTATAATGTTTAGAGCCGGGAGTTATTATTTTACTGGTGACAAAGATTTGATTTTGTTGTATAATAGCTATCGTGATATCTTCCTTGTAACTGTATATTAAGGTTTTTTGATGCGGAGAGATGGCTGAGTCTGGCTGAAGGCACTCGACTGGAAATCGAGTAGACGGGCTAAAACCTGTCTCGAGGGTTCGAATCCCTCTCTCTCCGCCATTTTCATTTGTTTTGAATTTGGCCGTGCTAGACGGAGAGGTAGCGGTGCTCTGTAACCCGCAATCCGCTATAGCGGGGTTGAATTCCTGCCTGCGGGTTGTATCCATGAGGACTGCCTCCGGTAAGTGGCGTTGAGGGTTGGGTCCTGTGCAACGAAAATTCATGAACCCCGTCAGGTCCGGAAGGAAGCAGCGGTAAGTGAAACCTTTCGTGTGCCCCAGGGTAGCCTGGCCTGAGTTAACTGCCGGAGTAACGCTTGGGGGTGCAATTCAAGGGTAGGTGCACGGCCGTTAATCTTATAGAATTAGCAGCATAGGATTATTGGGATGTTCCCGATAATCTTATTTTATATATGCCTCTAAACAGGAAACTCAAGGCGGGCGGAGAATTACCATTTGAGGTGGCATGATGAGTTACATAGCGTTGTACCGGCAGTACAGACCCCAGACTTTTGATGAAATCAAGGGACAGGAGCATATCAGCAGGACCCTGAAAAACGCTTTGGCCTCAGGCCGGTTAAGCCACGCCTATTTATTCTGCGGGCCCCGGGGAACCGGCAAAACCAGCACCGCCAAAGTGCTGGCCAAAGCGGTGAACTGCCAGCATAAGGAACAGGGAAATCCCTGCAATCGCTGCCCGAATTGCCGGCGGATTACGGCGGGAACTTCCATGGATGTCCTGGAAATCGATGCTGCTTCCAACCGGGGGATCGATGAGATCAGGGACTTGCGGGAAAAAATAAATTTGAGCCCTGTGGAAGGCCCGTATAAGGTATATATTATCGACGAAGTACACATGCTCACTTCAGAAGCTTTTAATGCCTTGCTTAAGACACTGGAAGAGCCGCCCCGCCATGTGGTTTTTATCCTGGCTACGACGGAACCCCGCAAAATTCCGGCCACCATCTTGTCCCGGTGCCAGCGGTTTGATTTCCGCCAGATTGCCGTCGATGTGATTTTGGAGCGGCTGCGGGAAGTGGCGGCTGCGGCGGGGGTAGCCGTAGAAGAAGAAGCATTGTATCTCATCGCCCGGCAAGCCCAAGGGGGCTTGCGGGATGCCTTGAGTCTCCTGGACCAGTGCTTAGCCGGCGGGGAAAAGTCGGTATCTTTAAAGGAAGTGGCCGCCTTACTGGGTGCCGTGGAAGACGAGGTCTTGTTACAATTCCATCAAACCGCCTGCAGCGGTGCTACCGGGGAGTGTCTCTTGCTATTGCATGAATTCCTCAGTGCCGGGCGGGAGCTCAAACAATTTGTGGCGGATCTCACTTTGTTCTACCGCAATTTGCTGCTCATGCGGTTAGGCGGCCGGGCGGAAGAAATCGTGGCCGCCGCCCCGGAAATGCGGGAACGGCTAAAAAAGGCAGCGGGGCAAGCTTCAGGGGCACAGCTGAAGGCAGTGCTCCATATTCTAAACCAGGTTGAGAATGACATTAGATGGTCGAACCAAGCCCGGACGCTGGTGGAGCTGGGGATTCTTGACTTGGTGGAGGCACTGGCGGGGATGCCACCAGAAGAGTTCAGGCCGGTGAGCCCACAGCCGGCGGCGGAGCTGAGCCGTGCCGGTGGGGAGTATCAAGTGAAAGAACCGGTGAAACCCCAGCCGGTTACCAGGCGGGTGCCGGAGGCCGGTGCAGCCGGGCCATCCGGTGAACCGGGGGCGCCGAAAAGCCAGGCCGGCGCTGCGATGCCGCAAACCTCCCAGGGTCCGTTGGATTTGGAGACGGTTCAAAGCCGGTGGCCCCGTTTCCTGGAAGTGCTGCGCAAGAAAACCCATATCAGTTATGAGGCTTTTCTCAAAGAAGGAACGGTTACTCATTTGGAAGGAAATACGGTTGTCTGCCGGTTTCAACCGGATCATAAATTTCACAAGGAGCGGTTGGAGCAGCCTCAGGTCAAAAGAGCGGTGGAGCAAGTGTTGAGTGAGTTTTTCGGCCAACCGTTACAATTGCAGTGCCGTTTGGAAAATGAAATGAACCAAAGGGATACAGGGGAAAATGAGCTGATCAAAAAGGCCATCGAACTTTTTGGCGGTGAATTAGTGGATATTATTGATGAATAAAGGAGGAAATGATTAATGGGAATGGGCAATATGGGTAAGATGATGAAGCAGGTCCAGAAAATGCAGGCGGATATGGCCAAGTTGCAAGAGGAGCTGGCCCACAAAACCGTCAATGCTACGGCCGGCGGCGGAGCGGTCGAGGTTGTAGCCAACGGGAAGCAGGAGATTGTTTCCATTAAGATCAGCCCTGATGCCGTGGATCCGGACGACGTGGAAATGCTGGAAGATTTGGTACTAGCAGCGGTGAACGAGGCTTTGCGGAAAGCCCAAGAAATGGTAGCCGCAGAAATGAGCAAGATCACCGGCAATCTGAGGATTCCCGGACTGTTCTAACCGCTGCCATGCTGTATCATGCTAAGCCATTAGCCAATCTCATTGCGGAATTAAATAAACTGCCGGGCGTCGGTCCAAAAACAGCTCAACGGCTGGCCTTTCACTTATTGTCTGTTAGTACTGAGGAAGCCAGGGCCTTGGCCCAAGCCATTATTGAAGCCAAGGAAAAAGTAAAGTATTGCTCCGTCTGTGGAGATTTGACGGACCAGGATCCATGTGCCATCTGCCGGAATGAAAGCAGGGACAGGACCATTATCTGCGTGGTGGAGCACCCGCGGGATGTGGTGGCTTTGGAGCGGACGCGGGAGTACAAGGGACTTTATCATGTATTACACGGGGTTATTTCTCCCATGGACGGGATTGGACCGGAGCAGCTAAGGATTAAAGAATTGCTGGACAGGGTCAGGGACCATCAAGTAGAAGAGGTAGTTATCGCCACGAACCCTAATGTAGAAGGAGAAGCCACGGCCATGTACCTGGCCAGACTCCTGGCACCTTTGGGGATTAAGGTGACCAGGATTGCCCACGGGTTGCCCGTGGGCGGGGAGCTGGAATATGCCGACGAAATGACCCTGGCCAAAGCATTCCTCGGCCGGAGGGAAATGTGAGCTAAGCGCATTTCCATGGGCGTGTGATAGATGATTTAGAAAGTTGCTATAGCAGGTACTTATTCCAGTGCAGCCTTGACTGTTATCCAAACGTCAAGGCTGGAATTTTTTCCCGGCTTTGTTGGATAAAATACAAAGACAACTAGGAATTTAATGGAAGATGTTCCTTTTGTATGATAACATAGAAATAACAAATTCCCGCGGGGTGATTGAGGTGGGCAAACCGCACCTTGCGAAGGTAGACCAGTATTCCGCTCTGCCGAAGGTTGTGGATTATCTGGTAAGGAGACTTAGTCCGAGGTTAATTATTCTATTTGGCTCCTGTGCCAGAGGCGTTGCCACGCCCAACAGCGATATAGACCTGTGTGTGGTACTGGAAGACCGGCTCGATGTGAAAGAAAGGGTCACGCTGAGAAGCAATTTACTACCGGAAATTCTTGAGCTAACGGATTTTGAGGTTGATTTGTTCCTCTGCGGTATCCAAGAGTGGGAGGAGCATAAAGGCAACCCAGGCACGCTAATTGGCAAGATAAGCCGGGAGGGAAAAGTGCTCTGCCATAGACAGCCAGAGCTATGAAGATTGGGTGGTTATGGCAAGGAAAGACCTGGAAGCAGCTAAGATACTGTACGAAGCGGGCGGGCTAGAGGAATTAGTGGCGTTTCATTGTCAACAAGCTGTAGAAAAATACTTAAAAGCCTTTCTCATAAAAAAGCGGGGATTTTACACAGCGGGCACTTCTTAATGGGATTATTGCAAAGATGCTATCGAATAGATGAAAACTTTAAGCAATTCATTCCGCAGGCGGCCTTTTTGAATTCTTATTACATAGAGACCAGGTATCCGACTCAGGAGAGGCTTGTTGTAGTTAGAGAAGATGCCAAAAGATGTATTGAATACGCACATCAAATCCTGAATTACTCTTTTTAGCCTAAGGGAGAGCTTTCTTGAACTGCCAGAAAGTGGGCAAGGGGTAAAGAAATGCCCATGCTCACGTGAGACATGAAAGATACTGGATAGTTAATTCAAGCAGCCGTCACAGGCATTATCTTTTGACGATTCAATAGGTGGCAAAGTGTATTATTAAGAACACTACCACTATTATGACTAAGAAAGGAAGAACGTAACCGGAAAGACGAGGAAATAAGAATACTCCTGCCAATAACGCAATCAATACAGCCGCGATAGACATGGAGTAGCTGTTACCGTCGCTTTTATGGAGTTGAAGCCTATTGCTCCTGAAATTGTCTATGATTTCTTCATTACCTTCTAATAATATGTCACCAGCGACTATTACCGCTTGGGCAAAGCCAATGTTTCTGGAAACTAGATATGCTCTCCAAGTTTCGCCTGTACGCCGGTCAGTTGCACTAAATCCAAATTGTAATTCTTTTTGGGCATAACTGGCAGCAATATTTTCCCGTCTAGTACTGTGCCGTGGCATATTGAAGGAAGATATCGGATGGTTGTGAGCTATGATAACATATTTACACTTTAGCGCTTCGGCGCGATTGCCTACATCTTGGACTGTGAGACCCAAACGTGCTTGTGTATGATCTGAACCTTTATTGAACCAGATAGATTTACAGACAAAATTTGCGTCAAGAAAACAGATAGCTACCCATTCATGTTTCTTTCTGTAAAAAAAAGCTGCTAATGCTCTTAACGTTTCATAAACATTGTCGATTTCAATATTTACGTAATTTCCGGAAGGTTTTGCCTGTTTCTTAAAATAATCACCCAACCGCTGGCTGTTCAAGGAAAGCACCTACAATATTTTATCTTTTGTGTCATGTTTATTGTACATAAATTTTGCTTTCTCTAAGCAATACCCGGCTAATGTTTTCTGCTTGCATGTTTCTTTTCATTCCTAAGAAGAAGGCAAACACAAGAATGCTTATCCTGTGATTAGCAGTGGTCTACCACTGTATCAAACTATTTTGCCTAGGGAGGTGGGCCAACAGTGCGTTTAGGTATTTTAAACGGCGGTGGCGACGCACCGGGCCTCAATGCCGTTATCCGGTCGGCGGTGAGAACGGCGATTCATCGCTATGGTTTTGAGATTATCGGTTTTAGAAACGGCTTTAAAGGTGTTATCGAAAATGATTATCTAACTTTTACTGACCAGAGCGTCAGTGGGATCCTGCACCGGGGCGGGACGATCCTTGGTACCACCAACCGGGATAATCCCTTTAACTACCGGGGCAGGGATGTAAGTGATCGGGCGGCAGATCATATCAAGAAACTGGGTTTGGATGGGCTGCTGGTGGTCGGGGGAGACGGTACTTTGAGTATCGGTATCGATTTGATGGAACGGTACGAGCTGCCGATGATCGGGATTCCTAAGACCATTGACAATGATCTCATGTCCACGGATTACACCTTCGGTTTCCAAACGGCGGTACAAACGGCGGTCAATGCATGCGATATTCTACATACCACGGCGGAGAGCCATCACCGGGCCATGATTCTGGAAGTGATGGGGCGGAATGCCGGGTGGATCGCCCTCCATGCCGGCCTGGCCGGCGGGGCGGATGTAATCTTAATCCCGGAAATTCCTTTCACCCTGGAAGGTATCTGCCGGAAAATTGAGGAGCGCCGGGCGATGGGGAAGCAATTCAGTATAATTGTTATGGCCGAGGGTATTAGTCTTCCGCCGGGCAGCGCCTGCCGGGTGGACGGCGCCGGTATGGCGGGAGGTAAAGCAGGGG
Organism: Clostridia bacterium; assembly: GCA_012840125.1. Classification (NCBI taxonomy): domain Bacteria; kingdom Bacillati; phylum Bacillota; class Clostridia; species Clostridia bacterium. The sequence continues at coordinate 29,087 of DULZ01000037.1, forward strand.
TGTTGGCGACCATGATTGAAGACCGCACCGGCATCGAAGCCCGGGCCACCGTGTTGGGTCATCTCCAGCGGGGCGGGACCCCTATCGCTTATGACCGGATTCTCGGTACCCGCTTAGGTTGCCATGCGGTGGAATTGGCCGCGAACAAGGATTTCGGCAGGCTGGTGGTATTGCGGGGCGATAAAGTATGCAGTGTGCCGTTAAGCAAGCAGCTTAAAGAGCAGCGATTGATTGATCCTGACCATGATTTAATCAAGACAGCACGGTCTATTGGTATTTCGTTTGGAGAGTAAGGCTGGGTTGGAAACTGCAAACGCAGTCTTTTCAAGTTGAACCGGAAAACGGGCAGCATCCGTCCCAGAGTGTGTCACAGTCTTATGAACGATAGGGAGAGCACCGGTAAGCATTTCATTCGAATATTTGGCATACCGGTGGTTAGCTCCGGAATCCGGATGGGGGATCGGAAGGCCAAGCTGCTGCCATACTGCCGGAAAATGCCGGTAAGACGGAACTTCTATCTTTAAGTTGTTACTCCTCGTCTATTTTGAACGAGGAGTATTTTTGTGTGACCAAAAAGGATAGTATTTTTCAGCAAGTGAGAGGAATCGGCAGATATTTGCCGAACTTGTCAGGACAAATAAAAGTATCAGGGGTGATTACGCCGTGAACCCTCGTAGTCCTGATTCTTACAAGCTTTGCCGGCAGTTTGCAGTGTTGTTGCTGGTAATCGGTCTGAGCCTGTTCTTTTCCACCGGATACCTACAGGCAGCTGAAAGTGATACGGGTCCACCTTTTCGAGATCTTGACGTTACTGACGAGAGCTTTCGCTATGTAAGATTCCTTCAGAGCAGGGAGATTATTAACGGGTATCCTGACGGCACCTTCCAACCCTACGGCCCCTTGACCAGGGCTGAGGCCGCCAAGATTATCATCACCTCCATTGACCCACCTCTGGACCTCCCGGTGAACCTCCCGGAAGAACCTTCCTACTCTGACGTTTCCCCGGAACATTGGGCTTATCCCTACATTGAAACCGCCACTAGCCTCGGCCTTCTAACCGGTTACCCCGACGGTACTTTCCAACCCCAGCGCCAACTGACCCGTGCGGAAACAGCCATGATCCTGTTTAGAATCTATGGCGTTGACTATCAATGGTCCGGCGCTTCCCTTGCCGTGGACCTGCCCCAATGGGCCTATGATGCCGTAAACAGTATCATTGATGCCGGGCTCATGGGTACAGATGCCGAGAAACGTTTCCAACCCGATTGGCCCGCCACCCGGGTGGAATTCGCCCGCGCTTTCGCCTTACTACATACCATCCACGAAGATTGGCGCCTGGTGCCCTTAAAAGCCACCCTGGTACCTAAAACCGGCGTTGTCCAAGTCCAGAAACCGGGCCAGAAACCAGTGACCGTGTCCGGGCCCATAGAATTAGCCGTTGACGACCTCATCATTACCGGGAACAAAGCCGAAGCGGAAATCCGCTTTGAAGACGGAAGCGGCATGCTGCTGCAGCCTAATTCGGAAATGAAAGTATTGAAGCTGGTGGGTTCTCTCTTCATCCTGCCCGACGGCAGTGCTGCCAGTGCCGTGGAAGATTTGGAAGTGCAGTTTTTAAGAGGGACCATGTTCGGTGCCCTTGCCAGCCGGGGAGTGGAAGGTGAAGCATTGCTCCAAGAAGCAGGCGCCGGCAATTGGACCAGGTTTCCCTTGTTAGCCTTAGCCGGAGACGACTGGGCCGCCGCCGGCTATGCCGACCACGCTGCTTTGACCACCAAAGTCGCGCAAGTTGAGCCCATTGATGAGAATTCAGAAGCCTTTAAACAGCTTCCCCCCGTGGAAGCAGCTGCAGTTGAAGAAAGTCAAGGTAAAAGTTAACATGCCCCACGGCGTGGCCGCAGTACGAGGCAGCTTCTGGAAGATCCAGTTAGAGCAGATTGGTAACAGAATTAGGGAAATAATCAACTTCCTTCACGGTGAGGGAGAAGTCCAAAGCGGTGACTACACCGTGCCCATCAAAGCGGGCGAGAGAACCGCCATCGAAGAAGCCGGTGCTCCGCCCACCGAACCCGAACCCATGACCACCGAAGAAAAGCAAGAATGGGTAGCCATGAAAGAATGGATCACCGAGCGGATTGAGGAGATCCAGGAAAGATTGGCAGCACCCCCTGCGCCCATGCCGCCGGTCCAAGCCGGGCAGCTGCCGGCACCGCAGGAGCCCGGGCAAGAGCTGCCAGCGCCTCCGCCGGTGCTGCAGCAGGTCATGGAGTCCTTGCAGGAACTATTGAATACCATGGAAGCTTTAGAGCAGGAATTTGGGCAGCCTAGTGCTCAGACTCCACCGGCAGTAGTTGATGATGACGACGATGACGATGATGGCGGTGGAGGGGGAGGAACCGGCCCGGTGGATGAAGAGCCGGAACCGGGCGACGAGGAACCCCAGCCGGAACCCGACCTGGAGCTAATATCCCATACATTGCAAGATGATAATATTCGCACGAGTTTCCCTGTGGATGGAAGTATTGTGTTGAACTTCAACAGGAAAGTCGTAGTGAATGCGAATCAGATTTTGTTACGGGCAGGGGCGGAGCACATCGGTATTCATGTAACGTTAGCAGCAGATGGGATGAGCATGAAAATTAGTCCGCGAGATCGGCTGCCCTATGGTTCCGTCTGCAATTTAACGATCCAGAAAGGTGCTATTAAAGACACGGACGGGAATAGCTTGCCGGAAACAATCCTTACCTTTGCCACTGAGTCCTTTGCCGGTTCGACCCAGGACAGAATTATTGCCAGCGGGCATATCAATATCAAGCCTGTTTATGAGTGGTACTATAATTGGATTTACTCACACGACGAAATGGAAGTTCCCATTTATTTCGCTAGGGCAGTCGAAGTTCGATGGGGAGAAATATTTAAGGCGGAAGACTATATCTCCCGCGTGCCTATGTACGTAGACGATGAGGAGTACTTGCTGGAGATTTGCGCCGGACATGAGCCGTTACAGTTAGAGAGAGAGACTCCTAGAATACTATGAACGTTATGTAGCTCCTTTCGAGGCAGATGAGTTAGCCAGTTTAGTTCTTGTATCGGAAGAACCACTGCAAACTGACAAAAACTACTTTGCCAGAATATGGAAGGAAGGAGTGGCGGGAAGCCAGCCTGTTTTGGTGGATGAGTACAACCTGACCTCCCTTGGTTTCGTTACTGTTAATCTGAAGCCGGGTGATTTAACGGAGTTCGGGTTCGAGTATGTTTTGGAAGATATGTTGATTCTGTCTGCTACCCTTAGAGCGAAGGAGTCCTCCCAGTTTTCTACCGTTTACTTGGTCCGGGACTCCGAAAGCGAGGAACTGACGTATTCGGCCACTATCCCGCTACATCCAGGCATGACTCCGGGAGAATGGGAGTTAGTGTATATAAGTGATTATGAATTTGGCATGGATCGCTACAGCAGTTGGTATTATCATCCGGGAGATAGCGCCGGAAAGTTTATGGTAACTAATGTGCAATGGGACCCGCATCCTGTAGAGGTGATAATTGACCCTAACGAGACTATTTTGACAAGAAATAGCGATAACCAGTTAATCCTTTCATCGCGGGTATTTGCTTCTGACGAAAGCGGAGTAGACTTCCTGATGGGTATTTTCGAGAGCCCCATCGGCGAATTGGTGGTCGTGGAGTATCTCCCGGTGGATGTATCTCTCGGTTTGTGGAAAGCGGAAATGGAAGTGGAATGGGACGGCCAGTGGACTTTGGTTGGCCTGCTGTCCAAGGATGGGGCCGACAATTGGGTGGTGCCGGAGGTAGCCTTTGAAGCCGGTCTGTTCCCAGTGCTGGTTCACGAGTGGTATGTCCCCCACGACAGCTATCCTGCGGGGCTTAACCCTGACGCTTATGACAGCGAGCTGTTAGCCGAAAACGGAGCGTATCGAGTTTTTGCCTTTGCTGACGCGAATCCACCCATGCTGGTGAGCGCCAGTTTAAGCACTCCCTTGCTGCCCGTTGACCGCACGCTGGAGGTAGTAGTCCGTCTCGGGGACGAATTGACTGGTATCGCCACGGTTAGTGCCGAATTGGTCATGGGGCAAGATTTTGTTGAATGGTATGAAGATAATTATGACGTTGAAGTCGAAAATGATACTCTGGTCGTCGGCCGGAGCGAGATCATTTCAGCAGGCAGCCGTGATTACGAATTATCGATCCAGTTGGGTGTCGACAATGAGCACCGTGAGATTCTAGATTCTTATCTGCGGGAAGTGAGGGAGGGCGGTTATGAACCGTATGCAGTAATCATTAAGGCTGAAGACTATAGGGGCAACTTGCTGGAAGTTGATGTTAATCGCGCCTTGGACGGTAAGCCCTATTCCGTGATGATGTCTGCATCCGTGGGAGCCCTAAGTATTGAAGAAACCTATCCCGCTGTCGGTGCCGAGAGGGTGGGGAGTGACGAGACTATTATGGTGAAGTTTAGTCACGATATAATAAGGAGCGGAAGTCCATCTGATAATGTCGAGCTCCTCAAATGGACTGGCGAGAACTGGAATACGGTCAGCGTGATAGAAAGCGTGTATATCGGCGATACCTATTTGTCCATTGACTTAAGCAATTTAGAGATCCCGGACTTTACGTGGGAGGACGGGCAGTGGTATGCCATCGGGATTCCCGGTCCCTTCGTACTGCCTCAGGATAGCCTCGATGTTAGTGATCTGTTAACCGAGTATGTAAGGCTTCCTTTCCGTATAGACACCGATGCCCCCGGTGAGCTGAGCATCGAACTGAGGGATTGGTATTCAGATCCTCTTGGCTTCTGGCTGCAGGGCGACGGTGAAGGCGGGTATGTCAACCCCGGAAACGTTTATATCAACGAGCGCTCGCAAGATGAGTACTGGCTCTGGGTCCAGTACGGCGAGCGCGCGCCAAGGATCATGCGGTCCTCAGAGAAAATTCCGCTTCTGCCGACTAACATCAAGATCTGGCCGGTCGGAGTTGATCCGGATGAGACACCTTCGTCGGTGGCGGAAAAAGCTTTGGGTACCGTCTATCCACCGCGGGGGTTTCCCGTTTTGGAAGGCCGGGCGGTCGACATCCCGCTCAAAGCGGCTAATGTGCCGGAAGATACGGAGTGCGAGATTGTTTATTCCACCCATGATGATGATTATGACGGGCAAGGGGCTAAGGCATCTATTGAGAAAGGGTTCTTAACAATACCTATTCCTTCCCTTTCCTTCGATGAAGATGGTTCTTTGCTCGGCTATGTTGAATTGGATGTGTATTTGGATGATGATAAACTGGGTTTATCTCATTTCGTGAGAGTATTCAAAGGAACCGGAACCCCGGCCATAAGCGTAGAAGGCCCTTTCATCAGCCGATAGGGGGTCTGAATAAAGCTTGCCGGCGCCGCAAGTCCATGGGGGTTCCCGGTGGCTCCGGCGGTGCGGCCGGTAGTGTCAAGCTCTGCCAGTCGTATGGAGAATTCCAAGGGACCTATCCGACCGCTGGAGTAGCTTGCCGAGTGTAGCTGGATTCGGTGCTGTGTCCGGTCGGCAAGCTATTCACCCGGCTTGTAGGCCGTAGGCACCGGTCGCGCCGGGGAGCATTAGATGAATGCTGGAAACGCCCGGTGTCCCGGGAGGGGTCCGGGTGTTTTCTTGTGCGCCCGGCATGGGCGCTGTCTATAGGGTGAAAGTCCCGAACGGCGAAGGTAGCAGTAGCCGTAGCTTAAGACAAGGGTGTCCGTCGTGAGGCGGAATCTGAAGGAAGTCGGCGGCAAAC
>DULZ01000038.1 GCA_012840125.1 Clostridia bacterium
CGAGCCCTATAGCGCTAGGCATGTGCTCCATTCCACTGTTCAGTTTTCAAAGACCTGTTCCTCGTGACGACAAACCTTATTCTATCACGCCGGGTTATCTTGCGTCAACCCTTTTTTGTCGCCAATTTTTGCCCACCAACGTGGGCCAACAGCTATTACTTTACCACCTTTTAAACCGAATGTCAATACTTTTGTGTCAGCTTATGCTGTTTTCTGACTTGTGTGCCAACCTCGTGGCAAGTGATAATATACCATGAATTGATGGTTGGTGTCAACCCTGCTCCGCCGCTTCACGTTCAGGATTCAGCTAAAATTAGCTCTGAATTGTTCAAGCATTATCTAAAAAGCGATTCACCCAAATACACCTGAGGCACCGGGCCAACAATAATCGCATCGGCAATCGGAATTTGGGTTTTCACAGGTACTTCCCTGTCCAGGAGAGGAAAAACCACTCTGACATCACTGCGGACATTCAAATAAATCCGGTGCCTGGTCTGGTTAATACCGGCTGCTTCAAATGAATCCTCCACATCTATATGTACTATTCCCATGGGTACCACTACGACCCTCAGCATCGGCCCCAAATTGGATAATAACTTCGCGCCGGATACTTGACCCAATGGTATCCCAATCTTCTTCTGTTCCAACTGGCGGAGGGAGGCTTGAATGGCTATTTCCGCTTCGGATTTGATTCTATTAACCAGCATGGTGTTAATCTGCATAAAAATCACCTGATTGTTAATATCCTTTTCCGGCTGGATCAAATCCCCATAACTGATATTAGCCGAAACTTCCTCCAGTACCGCACTGTTGATGGCATGGGTAGCATGCCAGACGGCCTCTGCTTCAGCCAATGCGATCACCGTATGGCGCAATGCACGTTCTACATAAAACAGGGAAAGAAACAGGACTGCAATTATTATTAATAATACCATTTTCGGTTTTATCTTTCTCCGTCGCCACATGCCTGTTCACCGCCCCTTTCCCCCTTAACCGCCTGTCGTGAGGCCGACTATTAGTTAATATATGCTTTCCGGGACAGGATTGTTACCAGAGCAGACCGTATACAAAAAAAGAAAGCCTTACCTGAAGATTGGTAAGGCCCTAAACACAGTACATTATTCCTTGATAATCTTGGCAAACTTTCTTCGCCCTACTTTCACAACAAAGTCTTTGTCGACGGCAACTTCCAAATTCGGATCGGTAACCCGTTCCCCGTCCACTCTTACCGCTCCTTGCATGATTTGTCTTCTTCCTTCACTGGTGCTGCTGACAAGCTTGGCTTCCACCAACAGTTTTGGCAGCCAGATCTTATTGTCAACCAAAAGGCTTTCTCCAAGAGCAACCACAGGAATATCCGATGGGAGCTCCCTTTGCTGGAAAACCCGTTTGAATTCTTCCTCCGCCTGCCAAGCTTTGTCTTCACCATGATAGAGTTTTACAATTTCCCTGGCCAGACGCATCTTCAGATCTCTGGGATGCACCCTTCCCTGGGTATAGCTGCTCTTGATATCCTCTAACTCTTCCAAAGTCACCGTCGTAACCAGTTCGAAATATCTTACCATCAAATCATCGGAAATGGACATCACCTTGCCATACATTTCTTCCGGCGGTTCATTGACGCCAACATAATTGCCCAGGCTCTTGCTCATTTTCTGGACACCGTCCAGCCCTTCTAAAATCGGCATGGTAATGGCAATCTGGGGTTCTTGCCCGTATTCTTTTTGCAAGGTTCTGCCCATAAGTAAGTTGAACTTCTGGTCGGTTCCGCCCAGCTCCACATCAGCCCGGAGGTGGACCGAATCATAACCTTGCATTAACGGGTAGAAAAACTCGTGCAATCCTATAGGTTGGTTCTCGTGGTAGCGCCTGGTAAAATCATCTCTTTCCAGCATCCTGGCCACGGTGGTTTTGGCCGCTAATTCAATCACCTCTTGAAAAGTCAAGGGTCCCAACCACTGGCTGTTATATGTAATTTGTGTTTTGGCCGGATCAAGAATCTTGAAAATCTGTTCTTGATATGTCTTGGCATTGGCCATAACTTCTTCGGCGGAAAGCTGCTTTCTGGTTTCCGAACGCCCGGTGGGATCACCGATCCGCCCGGTGAAATCACCGATGATGATAATCACCTGGTGCCCAAGCTCCTGAAACTGCCTCATCTTATGCAAAACCACAGTATGGCCCAGGTGAATATCCGGGGCACTGGGATCAAGCCCTAACTTGATTCTCAGGGGCTCACCTTTGAGCAGTGACTTTTTGATTTTGTTGGCTAATTCTTCCTCAGAAATAATTTCAAAAACGCCGCGCTTAATCACGGCCATTTGCCGTGCCACTTCTTTCTCAACAGCATGCACAGACATTTTCCACCCTCCTACACTTTTTATCCTTGACAACGGCCACAAAAAATTAAAAGAAAAACTTCTCATCCATAATAAGGGACGAGAAGTATCACCCGCGGTACCACCCTTGTTGCTGTCAAGCCACTCTATGCCCGGTAACGGGGGCAGCCGTCCAATGCTGAGCCAGAATTCCTTTAAGGGAACATCTTAATATCACAGCTCGTCAGATAGGTAAAACTGTGTTGGCAAGGCACTCCCGGATGTAACTCCCTCATTAATGGTAACCAACTCACACCGGCCGTTGGCTCTCTGAAATACCATGCGGCAATGAGGTTTGGTCCGGTCATCGCTTTTCCGGTTTCATTGTCGCAGTAAATTATAGCATTTGTTCGTCCATTACTGCAAGTATTCAGGATGCTATTTACCATTGGATTGTGTTATAATTAGCAAGGTTAGTGTACATCGAAGCCCCGTTAGAAACTAGTTCAGGGAGGTTTCCAAATATGCCTGCACCAAAAAAGAAACAACGCCGGCGTTTGAATATTAAACGCCTGATTTTACTAATAGTCCTACTGGGCCTGATCATTGGCGGCGGCGTAGGTGTTGGTTTTGTGGCCGGCGTCGTCCGCAATATGCCCAATTGGCAGCCGGACAATATTGAAGCTAATCTCACTACTTTCTTCTATGACCGGAATGGACAACGAGTTGCCAATGTCTTTTTGGAAAACCGCATTCCCGTTTCCTTCGACCAGATTCCGGAAACCGTAAAGCATGCCTTTCTAGCCATCGAGGATCACCAGTTTTATAAGCACAACGGGATCAACTTATATCGTATTGCGGGAGCCGTATGGGCCAACATCCGTCACGGCTGGGGCAGCCAGGGCGGCAGTACCATCACCATGCAGTTGGCTAACAAAGCCTTTATTGATCACCATGAGAAAAAACTGGAAAGAAAAATCCAAGAAGCCATTCTGGCCCTCCAGTTGGAACGGTTATACAGCAAAGATGAGATTTTCGAAATGTATCTCAACTTGATCTATTTCGGTAACGGTGCCCACGGCGTCCAAGCCGCTTCCCACACCTATTTTGGTAAAGATGTGAGCCAACTGGATTTGGCCGAAAGCGCTCTGCTGGCCGGCATGATCCAACGGCCTTCCACTTATAACCCGTACAAGAATCCCGATCGAGCCAAAAGCAGGCGCAATTTGGTATTAGACCAAATGGCCCGTTACGGCTATATCACCAAAGAGGAAGCCGAACAGGCCAAGAATCAGGAAATCGTTTTGAACAACAAACCGCAGCAGCAACAATATAATTACCCATTCTTCATTGATCATGCTATTGAAGAAACAGAGGATATACTGGAGACTTTAGGCATTGATCCCATGGAGCTGTACCGTTCCGGTCTCCATGTTTACACTACCATGGACGCCCATATTCAAGAGACCATGGAAAAGATTTACCAAGACCCCGACAACTTCCCGCCGAGCAAAACCGATACGCCTGTACAAAGTGCCATGGTAGTTCTGGATCACCGGACCGGTGAGATCCTGGGCATCATCGGCGGGCGGGAACATGTAACCCTGCGCGGGTTAAACAGGGCAACACAGATGAAGCGATCCCCCGGTTCCGTGATCAAACCCCTGGTAGTCTACGGGGCGGCCTTGGAAAAAGGTTTTTCGCCTGCCACCGTCATTGATGACGTACCCGTCTCTTATCCTGCCCCGGGTAAACCATACCAGCCAAGGAACTACGACGGGCGCTGGAGAGGACTCATCACCATGCGGGAGGCGATTAAACACTCTGTTAATATCCCGGCTGTCAAAATGCTGGACACCATCGGAGTTGACGCCGGGCTGGAGTTTGGCCGCCGTTTGGGCTTGTCGTTGACCGACGCGGATCGCAACTTAAGCCTGGCGCTGGGTGGTGTAACCCGCGGGTTCTCCCCTTTGGAAATAGCATCTGCTTACGGGGCCTTTGCCAATAAGGGCATACGTATTGAGCCTTATGCAGTGAGTAAGATTGTCGATAACCAGGGCAATGTGATCTATGAAGCAAAACCTCGCCAGCATGTGGTCATGAGTGAGGAAACAGCCTACTTGATGACCGACATGCTGAAATCCGTAGTGCAATCCGGTACCGGCACCAGGGCCAAAATGAACAGGCCGGTGGCCGGCAAGACAGGTACCGTTCAGCTTCCCGATCTACCCGAATTTAAGGGCAAGACCGGCAATATGGACGCCTGGTGGGCGGCCTACACGCCGGAATATGTCGGGGTGGTTTGGATGGGTTATGATAAAACCGATGCCCAGCACTACCTGAATCAAATCTATGGCGGCCGGTACCCGGCACAAATCTGGAAGGCGGTTATGGAAGAAGCATTAAAAGACGTGCCGGTGGTAGATTTTGAAAAACCAGCCAACATTGTTTACCGTACTGTTGATGCGAAGTCAGGGCTGCTGCCCAGCGGGTTAACTCCTGCCCCCTTCGTGATCAACGAAATCTTTCACAAGGACCATGTACCCAAGGAAGAATCAAATGTCTGGGTAGAGGCTCAAGTTTGCGCTGACAGCGGCTATTTACCTTCACCCCACTGTCCAAATGTGTTGACCGGTATCTTTCTCAAAAGACCCATTCCTTATGATGCTACCCTGGGAGTTCCGGAAGACGCTGATCTGGAGCTGCCGGCGGCGGTTTGCCCGGTTCATTCCTACGGACAAGGTTGGCCGCCGGATACAAATTTCACAGACCCGGGCCGGCCTGAGGAAAACCCTCACAGCCATGGCAGGGACCCAGCTGAAAACGGGGAACAGCCTGCTGCCACTTCTCCGCCCACAGGTCCTGAAGCACCGGCTCTGGGCGGCCAGATACGGGAAGAAGGCGGGAAGGTGACGGTAGTCCTGTCTTGGAACAGTGTGGGCAGCCAAGGCGGTATCGTGTACTCCGTGGAGCGCTGGACGAAAGACAATCCTACCCGCTACAGTATCGGTCTAACCACGGAAACCGTTTTCGAAGACAGCAAAGTGGAAAAGGGGCAGACTTATTACTACCGGGTCTTTGCCATCGACGATAACAACTTGAGCACTCCCTCCAACGAGATTACCGTGATTATTCACTGAACGCGGAAAGCCCGGCTAACGCCGGGCTTAAACTATACACTTGGGCCGGTCTCCTGGACGGGACCGGCCTCCACTATAGGCACTTTTCACACCCTACTCCTGCCATTTCGGAGAGAAACTGTTACTGATCAAGCTCCTTTCTGCTGGTCCCACTCATGAATACGAACGCAACTATCGTCAACAACATGGCAACCATCACCCAAGACGTCACCGTTACCGGCGGCCACACCGCCGAAATCATTACCAATTCGGTGACCAGACTGAACACCACACCCAACGCTACCGTGAGAAGAATAGTCAATGCGGATACCTTCCGACCTAGCCTTGCATAAACCAGGTATATTGCCGTGCAGAACCCCAGCATAAACGACAAAACCCTAATCGCCCACCAAAAGAACATTTTGCTTCCCTCCTTTTCAAAGCCGGCAGGTGACCGGCATCAAATACATGGCAAAACCTGCTCAGGTGCGCGGCCATACTTATGCATGTTCTAAGCATAGGCTTGACGACGGGATTTTTGTTCCCGCAATACTTCTTGCTCTCTGGTCCTGCCTAATCTAGCAATGGTCAGCACCTTAAACGCGGCGTACAAATATGACGCCCACACGATACCCACTACGATAGCCAGCATCCAGGGACCGACGAAAGGTATAAACAGACCTTCAAATGGTTGGACCAGAGGTCCCGTTACCGTTTGAGATAGAATCCCTTCCGCCTCAACCCAGCCGGTTTCAGCGCCACCTGCAACCCCGGCAAACAATCTAATGTCATTGTCCAGGGCTCTGGGCCAGTAACTGATTGCAGCAACACCTTGGTTGTCGGTCACAGCTCTGCCCAGTTCCACCCTTCCCGGTCCAAAGAAATCAGTTTCCTGGAAGAACACCACTTCTTTGCCCGGGGCGGGATTCCCGTTGACCCTTACTTCAGCGTGTAACTGGATTTTGTCTCCCCGTGTTACACCGGAAGGCAATACCAGCTGGATATCAATTTCTTCCGCACCTAAAACCAGCTCCTCAGGTGTCACCGCCATGCCAGCGGCAGGCTGCCCTTCTTCTCCTGAAACGATGGTGGAAACACCGGCAGCAGCCTGTTCCGCTGCGGCATGGGCACTATCCGTCACGGCAGCTGCGGCCGCAGGAGCACTTTGACCGGCGGGCTCAGGGGCTGCCGGTGGTTCTCCCGCTGCCGCCGGTTCAGCGGAGTTGTCTTGCGCCACCGGAAAAGCATAGTTGTTAGCTTTAAACTCCTCACCGAAGGCATTCAGCGCAGGTATCTGGCTGTGACACAAGTCGCAGCTTTGTTCATAGCCCGGCGGTATTTGTTGGAAATACACGCCCGTGGCAGAAGCATTGGCCGCTGTAAACAGAATCATCAAGGCCGCAGCTATGAGAAAAGCGATTGTCCCTCTTTTAATGGTCACCCTATTCACCCCCTTCTAAAGCCCGTTCTCTTTCCCGCACCATTTCCCAAACAGGCATGGCCGGAAAATATCTGAAAAACAACCCAATCATCAGCAGGAAGCCTGCCAAACCAATTAAAGTGATAGACCATTCCGCCAAACTGGGACTGTACAACGGAGCATTCTCATACGTGGGCGTCATCGGAAACATAAGGCTGGGAATAACAAAGATATATCGTTTAAACCACACACCGATTACCACCAGCAAACCTGCCATGGTGATGCGGACCACATTCCTGGTTTTGGACCAAACGACTAAGAAAATGGGAATGAGAATGCTGCCTGCTATAAACAGCCAAAAGTACTTAGCAAAGACACCGGTGAAAAACATGCTCAAAAATGCTTTTTCATCCCCTTTGAGCTTGTAGGCCTCCGTTAAGAGCTCCGAAAAGTTAAAATACCCGTATATGATCGCCATGGTAACAATTAACCATCCTAATTTGGTAAAATGACCCGGGGTCAAATACTCTTCCAGTTTAAACCATTTACGATAGATGGCCATAATTACTACTACCATGGCAGTACCAGAGAAAAATGCGCTGACGACAAAATATGGTGCCAGAATAGCGTTATCCCAACCGGAGCGCAGGGTCATACCGAATAGCCAAGCCGTGACGGAATGCACCGCAATTCCTGCCGGCACAATGACAATAGTCATCACCCGCATCGCTTTTTCCAAAGCAGCTCTTTGCTCGGGAGTATCCTGCCAACCCAATGCCAGGATGCTGTAAATCTTGTGCCGCAAGGGTGATACTGAGGCTTTCAATCTGTCCCGGCACAGCGCCAAATCCGGAATCATAGGAACATATAGATAGAACAGGCTGCCGGCTAGGTAAGTGGAAACGGCAATCACGTCCCAGATGAGAGGAGAGACAATTCTCCCATACCAGAACACCGTTAGCAGCCGTTCCGGCCTACCCATATCAACTAGGATCATCAGGACTGCCCCGATTAACGCCGAGCCGGTGATCACCTCTGCCATCCTGGTAAGGGGTGTCTGCCAGTGTTGACCGGCCAATCGCAAGACGGCTGATACCAGCGTTCCGGCAAGGCTGATACCGATAAAATAAACAAAGGTGGTGATATATAGTCCCCAGAAAGCATGATTCTTTAAGCCGGTAACGATCAACCCTTCTCTCAACTGACCAATCCAATTGACTACACCAACCGCCACAATTCCCGCCAAGACGAGTAATACTGCCTGGTAAGTGAAGCCCGGGTTTATCAATGGTCTTAACACTTTACTTTCTAATTCATGCCTGTTCTGCACACTACTCACGCGGGTCCCTCCCTTGTTCCTGCCCGTAACCCGGCAGGTAATATACCCTCGGTCTGGTTCCCAATTCCTCTTTGTAACGGTAAGCACTGTTTTCCGCCAGCAGTTTGCTGATAGATACCTTTTCAAAGCCATTGGTAGCCACGTCAGTTTCCAAATCCCCGAAGTACATGGCTCCCCTGGGGCAGCTGGCCACGCAGACCGGTAGTTTTCCTTCCCTGGTAAATTTCTCACAGAGCACGCATTTATTAACTGTTCCTTTAATCGGCGGCAAGGGGAATTCGGGAGAATATTGCGACGGATCATCATCCGGATGTGGTTCCCGGTGATCCCAATAGAAAAAGCGCCGGTCATAGGGACATGCCGCCATGCACATGCGACAACCAAGGCATTTCCTGTTATCTACCAGCACCGTGCCGTTTTCGTTGCGGTAGGTAGCTCCCACAGGACAGACTTTCACACAGGGAGCGTTTTCACAGTGCATGCAGGGAATCGGCATCCAGAAACTGCTGCCTTCCACCTCACCTTCAATCTTTTGCACGTCGATCCATTCTTCGCCCTCCCGGGTCCGGTAAGTCTGCCGGTGGGCGGCCCGGCACTGGGACTCCAATCCCATCCCCTCGCACCCGTCACATTTCTTCAAGTCAACGATACGAACCCATTGCCTGGTGATTTTAGGATGGGCATAGCTTTGGGTATTATCGGCCCGTGCTCCTGTATCAAAATCCAGCACCGGGATCAAAGCGGTAGAGAGTCCGACCAGACCCAATCCCTTTAAGAATTTTCGCCTGGCGGTGTTCATTATTGATCACCCCTTCCTTAGCAGTTAGTTCTTTTTCAATTGTGTTTCTTTGACTGCATTATACCCTGCCCGGCATAACCTTTTCGCTTGTCACAAGTACCCTTTTTACGCTGTCCAAAGTACTTATTTCGCCCGCTACTGTTGCCTCTGGCGGTTCCATGACCTTTATCACGCCAACTTGCGGGAAAATCCCAGTATATGTCCCGGGTTTAAAAAGAAAAACTTACTAGAAGCCGCGGCCCCGGCACATGACCAAAGACCCCTTGCTCTTAGTAAGTTTTTCCGGGCTCTTTTCCCCGGTTGGTCACTGTTCATATCTGATGCCATGCTTAGCGGCATAAACAGCCGCTTCCGCCCGGTTATTTAAATTCAATTTGTTAAGAATTTTGCTGACATAATTGCGCACGGTTTTTTCACTTAACAGTATTTTATTGGCAATCTCCCGGTTGCTGAGGCCTTCCGAGAGCAGAGCTAATACCCTTCTTTCTTGCTGCGACAAGTGGACCTGAGCTCCCGTTCCTTGGCCGGAAATTTGTCGCAGGTGATTCAAAAGCTTATGCGTGATCAGCGGGTCCAGCAACGATTCTCCTTTGATGGCCGCATTGATGGCTTTGATTAATTCTTCATTCCCGGTATCCTTTAACACAAAGCCCTTAGCCCCTGCCTTGATGGCCTTCAATATCACCTCTTCATTGCCGAAGGAGGTCAAAATAATGATTCTGGTATCCGGATACCGTTGCATGATTTCCTTGCAGCATTGAATTCCACATTCATTTTTGAGCAGTACATCCAGGATCACGATACTAGGACGAACTCTTTCCATGAGGGAAATTGTTTCTGCCAGTGTTTGCGCTTCCCCGACCACTGCCAGGTGATCATAGGATTCTAAGAATAGTCTCAACCCATACCGGACTACTTCATGATCATCGACAATGATAAGCTTGGTTTTCTCCATCAGCGAATCCCCCCTCTGCAGGTTTTTCACCGGTCAGATAACGTTATTAAATTATAGCATTCCTTTTGAGGAAAACTTTAGGTGCAACCATCATCATGGGATTGGTGTCAGGTCCCCGGGACATTTAGAGATTTGCACAAAAAATAACGGGCTTTTCCTGCCCGTTATACAGGTACATTGTCCCCTACTCCTGTCCTTCATCCACCTGGAAGACCAGGGTCACCGTCGTTCCCCGTCCCAGATCAGTATCAATGGTCAGGCGGCCTCCAATCCGCTGGGCCCTGAACATCATATTGGCCAGTCCCTTATGGTCAACAGAGCCACCGGCTTGCCATTTTCCAAAGTCAAAACCTTTCCCGTTATCGATAATTTGCAGGATGATCTCCCGGTTTTCTCCTTCTTCCACGGTAATCTTGGCTCTCGTAGCTTGTGCGTGCTTCACCACGTTGAACAAGGCTTCTTGAATGATATGGTAGACGTTTTTGTCTTGTTTTTGAGTTAATACAAGATCCTTTTTCAAGTTATCTTCAAAATCAATCGGTGTCATGGAAAATTTGCGGAATTCATGGATTAATTGCAGCAAGACTTGCTTGAGATTACCTTTGGTTTCCCGGCCTTTTTGCAAGTCTCTAATATAATCCCTCAGTTGCGCTATGGTCTCGTTTAGCTTTGTCTTTGCCTGAGCCATATGCTCATCAACTTTACCCAGCTCTCCCTTTCTTAGCATAGCCTGGCTGGCATCCAGGATGAGGCCCGCCCCATAGATGGATTGAATTATCCCGTCATGTAAATCCCTGGCAAACCGGTCCCGTTCCGCCACCAGCACACTTAAGCGTTCTGCTTCCTCCAGGCGTTTTTGCTGTTCTACATTAAAGATGTTGATAGTTTTGATGACGGTAAAAGCCATTAATAACCCAAAGCTTGCTCTAAAGAACTGCACCGGCCATCCGGTCCTTTGCAAGAAGCTTTCCGTATTTAAAACATTACCGGGCCAAAAGTCAACGGGGAAAGTCACCAGGCCGGATAAGAAGCCGTAAGCGGCAAAAGCAAATGCTGCCCCCTGGCAATTGTAGTAAGCAGATTTTAAGTCCAGCTTTTTCAGTTCCGGCAGCTGTAGGAGGAGCCCTGCAGTAACCAGGATCGCTCCCGGAAAGGCCATTAAATACCGGGCCCAGGCGGTGCTGTATGCCGCCCACATTTTGAAACTGGCCAGGGGGAACAACAGGAAGTCCATAATAATAAACTTCGCTACCCATCCCGCAGCTATGATTAAAGGAACATACTTTAAATAAGTGTATTTCTTAAGGTAATCAACCACCAGATGACTGCCGAACAAGAACAAGAACAAAAAAGAAATGCCAATGGCCAGCACATCCAACAAGTGCAGGGCAGTAATACTTAACAATTCAATACCATACATATGGAGTAGTTTAGTAACTTTGGCCCACTCGGCAAAAGCCTGGCACAGTCCGAAGCCGGCCAACAACCATATGGGTTTAGCCAATACAAAGCTGCTGTTTTCCCTCGCCTGAAAGGCGATAACCAAGGCCATAGTAAAAAAAGACAGGCCATAGGCAAAATACAGCACGATCATTTTGCTGTCAAAAACGCTCACTGTTTTATTTCTCCCCGTCCTTGTTATTGTCTCAAATACATCCTGTTCTTGGTTGCCCAGACGGCAGCCTCGGCACGGTTACTCAGATTCAGTTTGCTGAGGATATTGCTGACATAGTTGCGCACCGTTTTTTCGCTCAAGAATATTTCCCTGGCAATTTCTTTATTAGTCATCCCCTGAGCAATCAAAGCCAGCACCTTTTTTTCCTGTTTCGTCAGCTTAACCTTGTCTTCAGTGATTTCCAAGGGGGACTTGCGCAAGTGTTCCAATAACCGCCCGGTCACCGTAGGATCCAGCATGGATTCCCCCCTTATGGCGGCATCAACCGCTTTAAGCAGTTCCTCATTGCCTGCATCCTTGAGGACAAAGCCTTTAGCGCCGGCCCTAATGGATTCCAGTAACACATCATCATCGCCGAAGGACGTCAACATAATTACACTGGTTCCCGGGTAGCGGCTGGTTATTTCCGCACAGCCTTGGATGCCGCTGCTGTCCTTCAACCTGACATCCATGATCACTATCCTGGGGCGATGCTTTTCCATCATCTGCATGGCTTCGGTCAGGCTCTTGGCTTCTCCTACCACTTCCAGGTAATCATATTGCTTAAACCACAGGGACAATCCATATCGAACCACTTCATGATCATCAACAATGAGCACCTTCACCCGTTCCATGACCACCCTCCCCCTTTAGTCATTCCAAACCCACTGTGAAATTTGTCCCCTGTTTTCTGAAAATTCTTACTATTATGTTAGTTATATTATAGCCGGGTCATCCTATTTATGTATAGGTTAAACTGTCCCCAGTTTTTCGGGACATTTTCTTTAGAGCAAAAAGCCCGGCTCACTATGCCTTGGCCGGGCAAGACCTATTGAACCGGGCTTTACTTGAACTCCACCACAGTAACACCGGCGCCCCCTTCATGAGGATGTCCCAATCGAAACCCTTTCACCTGGGGCTGGGATTCCAACAGCTCATGAATAGCTGCTCTCAACGTCCCGGTACCTTTGCCGTGGATGAGGTAAATGGTGGATAGACTGCTGAGCATGGCGTCGTCAAGATATTTTTCCGTTAATGCCAATGCCTCGTCAACGGTGCAGCCTCGCAAATCCAATTCCGGCGAAATCTGCCGGGACTTATGCATCACCAGCTTATTAATGGTGCCGGTCAACTGCTCTTTCCGTTCCTCTTCCATAGAACGCAGTTCGTGCAAGGGCACCTGCACTTTCATGATCCCCACCTGCACCAGCACCTCCCCTTGGCTGTTCGGTGGTTCCAAAACGACACCCTTTTGTCTCAGCTTGACCAGCATGACCTGTTCGCCGGGACTGACGGTGGCCGGCGCATTTTTTTGATATTCCTTGCTGGTGCTTTCTAATGCAGACAGAGTCTTTTCTTTAAATTCGTGTAATTTCCGGCGGGCCTCCTCGATGGCTCTCTCCTGCTCCCGCCGCTCTCGCAATTTGGCTGCTTGCCGGATATCATTGATCAAAGACCGCATAACCGTTTGGGCTTCATCTATGATCAGCTTCGCTTTCTGCCTGGCTTCATCCAGGATCTGTAATTCTTTTTCGTGCAGTGCTTCTCTTTCATTTTCCAACTGCTGCTTCAAAGCTGCTGCTTCGGCCCGCAAGACCTGCATTTCATCCTGCTCTTTCTCCAAACGCAACCGGCGGGCCTCCAGATCCTCCAAGAGAGCCCCTACTTCCAGTTCATCCCTGGTGATGTAGGTCCTGGCCAGCTCCACGATTTGCGGGTCCAATCCCAATCGCGCCGCAATTTCAAAAGCATTGCTTCGTCCCGGTGTCCCGATCAACAATCGATAAGTGGGCTTCAGGCTAACGGCATCAAATTCCACACTGGCATTTTCAATCCCGGGGCTGCTGTAAGCAAAAGCTTTCAATTCACTGTAGTGGGTGGTAGCTATAATTCTTGCACCTCTCCCATGCAAGGTGCTTAGAATAGCCATAGCCAAAGCTGAGCCCTCTGCCGGGTCCGTACCGGCACCCAGTTCATCAAGCAAGATGAGGCTATTGGCATCGGCTTCATTGACGATAAAGACCAGGTTCTTCATGTGGCTGGAAAAGGTGCTTAACGATTGCTCAATGCTTTGCTCATCACCGATATCGGCAAATATCTTGTCAAAGACGGGCACTGACGATGACGGCTCTGCCGGGATGTGAAGCCCGCACTGGGCCATCAGACACAGCAGCCCGGCAGTCTTCAGGGCTACGGTTTTCCCGCCGGTATTCGGTCCGGTAATTACCAGCGTCCGGTAGTGTTTACCCAATTCCAAGTCCAAGGGTACCACCCTGCCGCTAATCAACGGGTGGCGTCCTTTGACAAGGCGCAAGAAACCGGATGTATTAAAAGAAGGCTCCGCCCCGTTCATGGTATAGCTTAACTTGGCTTTGGCAAAAACAAAATCCAACCGCCCCAATGCCTCTAGGGTCGCTTCCAATTCAGGCACAAAACTGCCGGTTTTCTGCGAGAGGGTCACCAGGATAGCCTCCACTTCCCGGTTTTCTTCCAACTGAACCTGTCGGAGCTCGTTGTTGAGCTCCACAATGGCCATCGGCTCGATAAACAGGGTAGCGCCGCTGGCTGATTGGTCGTGGACCAGTCCGGGAAACCGGCTCCGGTACTCCTGCTTGACGGGAATGACGTACCTATCACCGCGGATGGTGATCAAGGCATCCTGCAGCATTTTTTGATATTCGCCCGAGTGGATGATACTCTCCAACTTTCGCTTGATGTTGTCTTGCAGTTCCAGCTTGCGCCGCCGCAGGCGGTATAAAGTGGGTGAAGCGTCATCCTTGACTTTGCCGTCTTCACTGATGGCATGACTGATATCCCTCTCCAGCCCGGAGAAATCCGTCAACCCTTGCGCAATGGCTTTAAGCGTGGGAAATCCCTCTTTGATCCCGGCAAAGAACTTTTTCAACCTTTTGCTGGCTTGAAGTGTGTCCAATACTTCAAGCAGCTCGTGGGGAGACAGGACTCCTCCTCTGCTAACGCGCCAGAGGTGCCCCCGAATATCCCTGATGCCGCCCAGAGAAAAGCCTGGGTAAAGACGAAGGCAGTCGCAGGCCTCAGTGGTTTCTTGCTGCCATCTTTTAATTTCCGGTAAGTGATTGCTGGGCGCCAGCTCATGAACCAGTTCTTTACCTAATGCAGTGGCACATTGTTCTTCCAACCGTGATATGATTTTGGGCAACTCAAGTTTTTCCGTGCTGTAATAAATCATCTTCTCACCTGCGCCTTCCTATACGCCGCGAAAATAATGCCCTTTGGTAAAACCACGGGGAGATAGCTTCTCCAGACTCCCTTTCAAACTCTCTAACCGGTGGTGCCGCCCTTGGCTCAAGTCAGTCAAAGCTTCCCTGTATACCTCCACCACCCGGCCCACATATGCGGGCGATTCTCGCCTGGCCTCGATCCTAACCCGGTGGTAACCTAGTTCATAAAACTTGGGCAGCTGGTCCAGCAAGCACAAGTCCTGGGAGTTGAAGATATGCATCCGGCAAAACTGGTCCATCTCTACCGGAAACCGGTAGTTCATCCGGTCTGTCAAATAGAAACTTCCCCAGCGGCAGGGACTACGGCAGGAGTTCTTTTCCGTCCTGTGTCCCGCGACGGACCCCACCACACAGTGTTCCGAGACCATTAAAGGCACGGACCCGTGAATCAAACCTTCAAACTCGACGTCTTCAGGTATGGCTAATTCACTGATTTCCTGAAAAGTCAATTCCGGCGATAAAGTGACGCCCTGAATACCTGTTTCGGACACAAATTTTACACTGTAGGCGTTAAATATATTGAATGGATAATCCAGAATAACCGGCAAGCCGGGAAAGCGCTCTGCCGCCCACTGCAAACCGGCCGGATTGCCCGCCAGCAAACCGGACACAGGCAACTGCCTGATCTCTTGGGCCAGTTTCTCTATGAGAGGTGCATTACTCTCCAGCCACAGGCGCGGCAAGGCGTAATACACCTTCACTCCCCGGGCTACTGTCTTCCTCACCGGGGCCTGCCAATCTCCAGCTTTCCATGCTTTGCTGCGGAAATACTCCCCGCCGATGTAAATATAATCAGCTCCACCGGCCACGGCTTTTTCCAAAGAGACAGGGTCACCCACAGCCACGGCCAGCCGGGGCACCCTGGGCCGCCGCTTCACCGGGCCCCGGCGGATTTCAGCAAGGGATTTCTGAAAACGTCCCTCATCCACCGGCTTCCTGATTGGTTTTCTCACCGTATCCAATTGTTCCACGGCTGCACGTCTGAGAGCGTTGAGTTCGCTTAGAGGCACCATCAAATTGCCGGGCAGGTTCAACTCCAATTCTTGCAAAACGTAACCGGTATTACCCAACCGCCCTAATTGTTCTTCCAGAACTTCCTTTGTTAAAGGCCGCGTCCTGGCTTCTTCCGCCAGGAAACCGGTTCTTGCCTGTACCTCATGACCTGCCTCATCGCAGACCGTTAACTCCAACGGTTTTCCTACAGCCCCCGATACGACCATTCTTACCGGCTCCGCCGGCAGGCGGAAGGCCCGGGTATAACTGGCCTGGGCTAAGCGAATTAATTCCTCATCATGGGTCTTGAAAACCCGGTCCCCGCTGCGCACCCCCGTGGGAACTTCCAGTTCCACCCTACTCCCGGCCGGGGCCCGGGTCACCTCTTTGCCGTCAAGGATGATCCTTCTAACCGTCACTCCTGTTCTGCCGCCTTTTGATACCCAGTATTCAATGCCGTCACCTAGGCTCAAGGGCTGCTCCAATTTTACCTCAGCCAACCCTTGGCGCCGGTTGATGCTGCCAATGCGGCCCAGGTACACACCCCGGTTGTTGGGCCTCTGGTAACTGATCAGATTGGCTCCTGGGTTAAACAGGTAGTAACCGGTGGTAAAATCCCGGTTGAATATCTGGGCCAGCTGTCTTTTTTCTTCCGCTGTCGCGCGATAATTCTCCGGGTCTGACAGGCAGCGGTCCAAAGCACCCCGGTACACTCGGATGACTGTTGCCACGTATTCGGGTCTTTTCATGCGGCCTTCAAATTTCAGGGCTTGGACTCCGCTCCTAACCAACCGGGGCAAGAGATCTATAGTCGACAAATCTTTGGGACTGAGCAAGTAATCCCCGGGCGCAGGCAATTCACCTTCGGAAGTTTCCAGCAGGCGGTAAGGTAGGCGGCAGGGCTGGGCACAGCGGCCGCGGTTGCCGCTCCTCCCGCCGATCATGCTGCTCATCAAACACTGCCCTGAATAGCAGAAACAAAGAGCTCCGTGCACAAACACTTCCAGTTCTAAACCGCAACCGCCGCGTATCGCCTGAATATCGTGCAAGGACAATTCCCTGGCCAGGACGATCCTGGCTAGACCTTGATCAGCCATGAACCTGGCGCCGTCTAGATTATGAATGGTCATTTGGGTACTGCCGTGCAGTTTTAGATGGGGCAGTGCAGCCCTGACCAGGTACACCAACCCCAAATCCTGTACGATGACGGCATCAACCCCCATGTCGTACAGCAACCTGAGGTATTTCAGCGCCTCTTCCAATTCCCGGTCGTGCAGCAGCACGTTCACCGTCACATAGATTTTTCGCCGGAACCGGTGGACCAGCCGGACCGCTTCCGCCAGTTCCCCATCATCGAAATTATGCGCATAGTGACGGGCATTAAACAGCTTGCCGCCTAGATACACGGCGTCGGCACCAGTGGCCAAAGCTGCTTTAAGGGCTTCCATGTTACCTGCTGGAGCAAGGATTTCCGGTACAAGCATTGCTCTGGTTCCTACTTTCTCCTCTTAGTTGTTTCTGCTGACCCGGAGCAAACCGGAACAAGCCAGGATTTCAATCCCTTGTGCCTCCAGGGCATCCAGGAACAAGTTCATGCCAAGGGAATCACTGGAAATATGCCCGGCGATCACTACGTTAATATGGTGCTTTTCTGCCTCTTTCCGGTGCTTCTCGCTCATATGCATTTCTACGATGGTTCCCACTCCTGCTTGCGCCAGTTTTTCGTAGGCGTTTTCGGATCCGCTGGTACCGCCTGTCATATTTACCATGATCTTGCCGCATCGTCTTTCTTCACTGCCCACGAAAACCTGCGGACCGGCATTCAGTTTAGTGGCCTGTGCATATTCCGGCACTTCCCTCAGGATCTTTAGGATATCCCCTACCTTCTTAGGCTCCTTTTCGGCAAAGAGCTTGGTCAAGAAATCATTCACCAGGTTATCCGCCGGGGTATGCACGCACATGAAGGCTATTCCCAGCAGCCGGGCGGCATCCACTGCCTTTTGGTGATTAAGAGGCGAGATGCCTCTTTTCACTTCGCTAATCCTGCTGCTCATCATTCCTTCCGCCACGTTGATGGGTACGCCAAAACGCTCCATGTATTCCTCCTGCAGGTGCATGACCTCGTGGAGGGCAGCCAGCGCAGTTCCTTCCGGGTGGTGCGCCAGGATCAAATCGACATTTTGCAACCGGTCGGCCAGGAGCACTTCCCCCACTTCAATATCGATGCCGGCCAAAACTCGTTTGACCTGCAGGTCCGGAGAGCCATGGAGGACACGGGTATCACTATAGGGGTTTTCCAACTGGTCCAAGTCGTAAAACTTCTTATCTTCTTCTTTCATTTCCTCATATTTCTTGCGGTTTTCCTCCAGCAGGGCTTTAACCGTTTCGATTCCGCGCGGGTCATGTTCCATGCCCATTTGGACCGCCAGTTGATAAATCTCTTTTAAGAGCATCCCAAACACCTCTCGCTTTATTTTCTTGAGATAAAAGGATTATTACTCAAATAAAACCTCAAGGGCCAATCAGCAGCTTTACTGATACCAATCCTAGTGGTAGTAACTATTTCTTCCCCGGTTCTCAGCTCTCCCCCATATACTTCAATGATACCCTGAAACAAGCTGCAGCCGTCATGATTAAGATTAAACCCCATGGCCTGGGCCAACTTGCCCGGCCCGCTGCACAATTCCACCAGCTTATTCTTGCCCCGCCTCTTTTGCATGAGGGCAATTCCTTCCACCGGCTCCAAAGCCCGCAGCAATACCGCCGCCGGAATGCCTGGCTCGTCGGTGGTGATATTGAAGCAGTAATGGATACCGTAACTCAAATAGATGTAAACTCGACCGGCGGGACCAAACATGGTCTTGCAGCGCTCCGTCTTGCCCCGGTAAGAATGACAGGCCGGGTCCGTTTGTCCGAGATAAGCCTCCGTCTCCACAATCCGCCCGGCTGTTATTCCTTCAGGAGAACGGTGGATGAGGTAACATCCCAGCAGTTCCCTCGCCACCAAGACCGTTTCTCTTTCATAAAAAGATAACGGCAATCTATCTCTAAGTTCTGTGCTTAGGCTAACCATAAGTTTACGATATTAAAGCCCTCGCTTCCTACCAGTTTTTGCTCACCACGACCATAAGCATCCTGCATGGTACAGGCCAAAACCGTCAACAAAAAACCTCACTGACGTGAGGATTAAACAATTTCGGCTCTGGTGCTCTTTTTTGTCTGCTCAATTAGCTCCAGCAGCCCCTCATATTCCCTCTGTACTTTGAACAGTTCATCGACCAAATTAAGGGCTGTTAGCACTGCGACTTTGTGGGGAGACAAATGGGGGCTTTTCCTGTTAATATCGCGCATCTTTCTATCTAAGTACGATGCCAATTCCTGAACGTATGATTCCTCTTCCTGACTTTTGACCACATATTCCTGGTCAAAAATCGTTACCACTACCCGCTTTTTGGCCCGACTGTCATCTGCCACGGCACCGACCTCCTGTATCAGGTCTTCATGCTATTCTTTCGCTAGGGTTAAGGAAAATCCTTCCCATCTTTCGACATTATCTGAACTGGGCCCCCAAGCGCTCCTTAATGGCTGCCTTGATTTCTTCATGGAGCCGGTTGATTTCTTCATCAGTTAGGGTTCTTTCCGGATGCTGGTAGGTAATACCGTATGCTAAGCTCTTCCAGCCCTCGGGAATCTGGGGTCCTTTATAGACATCAAAGAGTTCATAGCTTTTAACTAAGTTCCCGCCAATCTCCTTGATAATGACCCCGATGGTTGCAGCGCTTACCTGATCAGGAAGCAGTATGGCCACATGACGTTCCGTGCTGGGAAACTTGGGTATTGGCTTGAAGCGGACTTTTTTCCTGCCAATGGCGCACAAGTCAACCAGGTCCAGATAAGCAACGTATACTCTTTGACTGAAATCATAATTATCCTGTACCTCCGGGTGCAGCTCGCCAAAGGCGCCGATTACCTGGTTTTGATAGACTACTGCCGCGGCTCTTCCCGGATGAAATACCGGATGATCCCGTAGGGGCTCGTAGCTGACTACCTCACCGACAATGCTCTCCAGCAGCTGCTCTATCATCCCCTTAAGGTAATAGTAATCAAACTGCTGTACCGGCCAGGCCCAGCCCGGATTAGACTGCCCGCTGACCAAGATCCCCAACTGCAAGCGCTCGTCCGGCAGGGGCTCCTGCCCTGGATAATAGACCCGGCCGACCTCAAAAATCGCCACGTTTTGCTGCCTCCGGCTGAAATTCCTTTCGGCTGCACTTAACAACCCCGGCAGCAGGCTGGTTCTCATGACACTTTGATCCTCGGACAGCGGATTAGCTATTTTCACCGTATGACGCCACGGGTGGTTTTCCGGCAAACTCAGTTTGTCCCAGCTGTTGGGATTGATAAAGCTGTACGTAACCACTTCCGTCAGTCCCAGGTTCACCGCCAGATTCTTCACATCCTCCTCCAACGACTGCAGCGGCTTGCTTTGTTCCGGACTCATATCGCTGAGAGGCATTGTCACCGGGATCTTGTTATAGCCGTACAGCCGGGCTACTTCCTCAATCAAATCTATTTCTCTCGCAATATCCTGGCGGTAGCTGGGAATAAGGTAAGTCATGGATGCATCGTCTTCCGCTACGAGGGTGAAGTTCAGCCTGCCGATCAAATCCTTAATCTCAGTTTGGCTAAGGGAGGTACCAAGTATTTGATTGGTCCGCTTGGTACGCAAGGTAATTTTTGGGGCCACCCAGGGACGGGGATAAACGTCTATCTTACCCATGGTGACGGTCCCTGCACCGATTTCTTCCATGAGCCGGACGGCCCTGATGGCGGCAAATAAACAGCCATCCCGGTTTACCCCTTTCTCGAAACGGCTGGAAGCCTCGGAACGCAAGCCCAATTTCCGGGAAGTATTTCTGATGGATACATTATCGAAATGGGCAGATTCCAACAGCACCGTTTTGGTGGCATCCGTGATCTCCGTTTCCAACCCGCCCATCACGCCGGCAACACCGATAGCCCTGTTTTCGTCGGCGATGAGCAGCATGTCAGGGTCCAGCCTGCGCTCTACGCCGTCTAAAGTCAACATCCTTTCATCGGGATAAGCGCGCCGGACAATGATTTTGCGACCCTGAATGGTATCATAGTCAAAGGCATGCAGCGGTTGCCCAGTTTCCAGCATCACGTAGTTGGTGACGTCAACAACGTTGTTAATCGGCCTCATGCCGCTGGCCATCAAGCGCTGCTGCATCCACCTGGGCGATGGCCCCAGCTTGACGTTTTCCACCATCAAGGCCACGTACCGGCTGCACAGGTCTTCTGCCTCGATATGTACCGAACACGGGAGTGAACCCTCTAATTGGTTAAGATCCATGGAAGGCAAATGAAGGGCACTCCCGCTGATGGCGGCCACCTCCCTGGCCACATTCATCATACTTAAACAGTCGGCCCGGTTCGGCGTGAGTTCTATTTCCAGCACATAATCCTCCAGGCCTAGGTACTCGGTAACGGGCATCCCCGGCTCCGCATCGTCCCCCAAGATCATGATGCCTTCCCGGTCCTTGGGATTAAGCAATGACGGGTTAATTCTCAGTTCTTCCGCCGAGCAGAGCATTCCGTATGACGGCACGCCTCTGAAATTCGCCTTTTTAATCTTAAAATTGCCCGGCAAAACCGCCCCTTCCAGTGCCACCGGTACCAGCTGTCCCGGTGCCACATTGGCAGCCCCGGTCACAATCTGGAGTGCTTCACCGTGGGGACCGGCATCAACGGTACAGATCAACAGTTTGTCGGCATTGGGATGACGTTCTACCGCCAGGATCCGGCCCACCACCACGTTCTCAATGCCCTCTGCCAAGTATTCCACACTGTCAACTTCCAGGCCCGCCATGGTCAGTTTGTCCGCCAATTCCACCGGAGACAGGTCCAAGCTCACGTACTGTTTCAACCAATTGTATGATACTCGCATGGTCATACCTTCCTTTTCTCATCATTCTCCCTAAAATTGGTGTAAGAAGCGCAAGTCATTCTCGAACAGGAGCCTTAAATCATCAATGCCGTATTTGAGCATGGCAATCCTTTCCACACCCATGCCGAAGGCGAAGCCGGACACTTTTTCAGGATCATAGCCGCCCATCTCCAATACACGGGGATGAACCATGCCTGATCCCAGGATCTCCAACCAACCGGTGTTGGAACACACTCTACAACCGGCCCCGTTGCACATGATACAGGATATATCTACTTCCGCGCTGGGTTCAGTAAAGGGAAAATAACTAGGACGCAAGCGGATCTCCCGATCCGGTCCGAACATCTGCTTGGCAAAGGCGAGAAGGGTGCCTTTCAAGTCACTGAAAGTCACATGTTCATCCACCAACAGACCTTCTACTTGATGAAACATAGGAGAATGAGTAGCGTCATCGTCACGACGAAAGACTTTTCCGGGGGCAATGATTTTCACCGGCAGCTTGGGCGCCATCTGCTCAAAGACTCTTACTTGCACCGGTGAAGTATGGGTCCTCAACAAGACCTCCTCGGAAATGTAAAAGGAGTCCTGCATATCCCGGGCCGGGTGATTCTTGGGAATGTTCAGCGCCTCAAAGTTATAGTAATCCAGTTCGATTTCCGGTCCTTCAGCCACACTGTAGCCCATGGTAACAAAGATATGTTTGATCTCTTCCAACACTAAAGTCAAAGGATGTTTCCTGCCCTTGGCGAATCGTAAGCCCGGCAACGAAATATCCAGGGTTTCCTTTGCCAGCTGCATTTGCCTGGCTTCTGCTTTTAATTCGCGGCTGCGTTCCGCCAGACCGGCTTCCAGCCGCTCTTTCACCTCATTGGCAAGTTTCCCGATCACCGGCCGCTCCTCGGCACTTAACTTGCCCATCCCTCTCAGCACCTGGGTTAGGGCGCCCTTCTTGCCCAGGTATTTCACCCTGATCTGTTCCAGCTCTTCTTGGGTAGCGGCCGCCCGGCACTCCCCTTCTGCTTCTTGGGCAATTTTAAGCAGTTGTTCCTTCATCATTGAAAACCTCCCTAGATACATAAAAAGCTTTCATCCCAAGGGACGAAAGCTTAGGCAAACTTCATCAGTCTTTCTTAAACAACGCTCCCAGTTCCGGCGTTATCTCCCTGGTTAAGAAAAAACTGATTACTCTTCCCAAACACAGCCTTTCCATTATTGCAGAATCAGGCGTCGGTACATGATGTACGCAGTAACAGAACCGGTTTTCATGAAAATCCTCCAAAAAATCTCGGCGGGCAGGAACATCAACACCACAACCTTTCTGCAAATCTGGGGGAAATTCTAAGGCAATTATATCACATCCCCAGTAATTAAACAAGAAAAGGGGTGATGTTTCCCTGCTGCCTCACTCTTTCGAACATCAATAAACTGGCGGCGACTCCCGCATTGAGGGAATCAATTTGCCCGGGCATGGGAATAACCACTCTTGCTGCAGCACTTTCCAAAAATACCTGATTGGGACCCTTGCTTTCATTACCGATCACCAAGGCCATGCCCTGGGTAAAATCCCACTGGTAATAAGGAAGCGCCCCTTTCGGATCTGCTACCACAATGGGAAGTCCCAAATCCCTGCAGCGATGGACCACATCATGCGGCAATACTTTTTGCACCAGTCGCGTTCTCAGTACCGCACCCATGGTAGAACGAATCGTCTTGGGATTGTAGGCATCAACCGTGTCCGTGGTCAAAATCAGCCCATCAACATTTACGGCAGCTGCTGTACGTATTATCGTCCCTAGGTTACCCGGATCCTGCAATCCATCTATAATAACCCAAAAGGGCTTTGTCCGGTGGGATAGATCGCCCCAACTCCATTCTTGTTGCCCGACCACGATTAAGATACCTTGCGGTTCCTCCGTTTGGGCAAGACTGGCAAAGAGTGCATCAGTTACCTGGTAGACGGTCACTTGCCTTTCCAAGGCCTTATTCATGATCGGGCTCCAATCCGGCTTGGCGGCAAAGGAATCCGCCACTACCAGGAACTGAGGGCTGGCACCATAAGCTAAAGCTTCACTAACAGCTTTTTTTCCTTCCAGGACGAATTTCCTGTTAGCCTCGCGGTATTTTCGCTTACCTAAAGAACGAACCTGTTTTAAAACCCGGTTGTCCTTAGATGTCAGCCGAATTAACATCGCGATGTCATCCTGATAGACAGGCTAAGCATTCAGTTTGGATTTAGCTAGACTGGCCAGTTCACTAAAAGCTTGGGCGTCATTAACAGCCAGCTCCGCCAGCATTTTACGGTTGATTTCCACTCCTGCTTGCTTCAGGCCGTGGATAAAAGAACTGTAAGAAAGGCCGTTCATCCTGGCCGCTGCGTTAATCCTGGCAATCCACAATTTACGGAAGTCCCTCTTCCTCTGCTTGCGATGGGCATAGGCGTAAGACAGAGACTTCAGCACTTGCTCATTGGCAGGACGAAACAGTTTTGATTTAGCACCAAAGTAACCTTTGGCCAGCTTGAGAATTTTTTTATGGCGTCTACGGGCAACTACACCCCTTTTGACCCTTGGCATGATCAAAAACCTCCTTCAGCGAGTTTTTGTTACAAGGCATGTCTACAGGTATGGCAGTAATTTCTTCATATTCTTTGCGTCAGCAGCACTGACCAAACCGCTTTGCCTCAAGTTGCGTTTCCTCTTGCGGGTTTTCTTTTCCAGAATATGGCTTTTATATGCTTTTGACCTTTTCAGTTTACCGGTCCCTGTCACTTTAAACCGTTTCGCTGCTCCGCGATGTGTCTTCATCTTTGGCATGGATGATTGCCTCCTCTCAGTGATCTTGCTTTGGCATTAATATCATAGTCATATTCTTACCTTCCACATTTGGAGGTTTTTCGACACTGGCTAAATCTTGTAGCTGGTTGGCAAGTTTAAGACATAGTTCTTTCCCCAAGTCGGCATGCGTAATCTCCCGGCCGCGGAACATGACTGTAACCTTTACCTTATCCCCCGCCTTTAAAAAGCGCTCTGCATTTTTCGCCTTTACCTGGAAATCATGTTCTTCAATGCCTAGACGGAATTTAATTTCTTTAACGTTGATGACCTTCTGTTTCTTCCTGGCTTCCCGTTCACGTTTGCTTTGCTCAAAACGGTATTTTCCATAATCCATAATACGGCAAACGGGGGGCTTCGCATTAGGTGCCACTTCCACTAAATCAAGCCCTTCTTCGTAGGCAATCTTCAATGCGTCCTTCACCGGCATGATACCTAATTGTTCCCCGTCTGTACCAACCAACCTCACTTCACGAGCACGAATCTCCTCGTTGACACGTAAATCTTTAATAACCTGTCACCTCCAAAAAATGTGGGCATATAACAAAAAATGCAGATGGGAAACCCATCCGCATTTTATGCACAGCAAGCAAACTGGAACATAAAACCACTTACCTTATCGACTGCCGAAGAGCGTCATAAGGTGAGAAGCGGACGGCTTCTACTTGTTACCAACCAAGTTCCGGTTGACATTGTACCACCAATAGAGCCAAAATGTCAAGGTTTCTGTGACAGATTATTTTTCCCGGTTGGCTATTTCTGTTCTTAATGTCGCCAAAAACTCCGCTGCCGGCACCGCGCCCATTTCTCCCACGGAACGCTTGCGGACCGAAACCATATGGTTTTCCACTTCCTTATCACCGACTACCAGCAAGTAAGGTATTTTTTCCAGTTGGCCCTGCCGGATTTTGTAACCGATCTTTTCGTTCCGGTCATCAACTTCTACGCGGATACCTTCCGGCTCCCAACTGTCTTTTAGGGCAAAGCAGTAATCCAAGTGCCGGTCAGCTATGGGCAACAGCCTTACCTGCACCGGGGACAGCCAGGTGGGGAAAGCGCCGCCGAAATGCTCCGTCAGAATGCCGATAAACCGCTCAATGCTGCCGAATACCACCCGGTGGATCATAACCGGTCGATGCTTTTCCCCGTCTTCGCCGATGTAGACCAGGTCAAACTTCTCCGGCATTTGGAAGTCCAATTGGATGGTGCCGCATTGCCAGGTCCGTCCCAGGGAGTCTTCCAAGTGGAAATCCAGTTTCGGCCCGTAAAAAGCGCCATCGCCCTCATTGATCTTGTATTCCATGCCCAGTTCTTCCATAGCTCGACTTAAAGCGCCGGTGGCTTGTTCCCAAAGCTCATCGGAACCCATGGCATTTTCCGGTTTCGTAGATAACTCCACGTGATACTTGAAGCCGAAAAGCTTGTAGCAACGGTCAATCAAATCAATGACTCGTTTAATCTCTCCGGTCACTTGGGACGGGGTCATGAAAATATGGGCATCATCTTGGGTAAAGGCCCTGACCCGCATCAAACCATGGAGCACACCGGATTTTTCATGGCGATGGACCAGCCCCATCTCCGCCAGTCTCAGCGGGAAATCCCGGTAACTGTGCTGCTGGGACTTATACACCAGCATGGCGCCGGGGCAGTTCATGGGTTTAATGGCAAACTCCTGTTCATCAATGGTGGTGAAGTACATGTTTTCTTTATAATGATCCCAATGGCCGGAACGTTCCCACAACTGCCGGTTCAAAATAATCGGGGTTTTAATCTCTAAATACCCCGCCTTCCGGTGCTCCTCTCGCCAGTAGTTTTCTAACTCATTCCGCAGTACCATGCCTTTTGGATGGAAGAACGGGAAACCCGGACCTTCCTCCGCCAGGAAGAACAAACCTAATTGGGTGCCTAATTTCCTGTGGTCACGCTTTTTGGCCTCTTCCAATTTGGTAAGATACTCTTGCAGGTCCTTTTCTTTGGGAAAACTGGTGCCGTAGATGCGCTGCAGCATTTTATTCTTCTCGTCGCCGCGCCAGTAGGCGCCTGCCAAGCTCATCAACTTAAGGGCTTTGACTTTGCCTGTACTCGGCACATGGGGACCGGCGCACAGGTCGACAAATTCCCCTTGCCTGTAGATGCTGATCACCGCATCCTCCGGCAGATCTTTAATCAGCTCAACTTTATAACCTTCCCGGTTTTCCTCGAAAAACTTAATGGCCTCCTCCCGGGGTACCTCCTGTCTAACGAAAGGATGATCCTCTTTGATGATACGCTCTATTTCCGCTTCAATGGCTTGCAGGTCTTCAGGGGTAAAACTCTTCTCACAGTCAAAGTCATAGTAAAACCCGTTATCAATGGCAGGCCCAATCGCCAGTTTAGTACCCGGAAACAATCTCTGCACCGCTTGGGCCATAATATGGGCGGAGCTGTGCCGGTACACTTCCTGCCCTTCAGGATCATCAAAGGTCAAGAATTCTACTCTGCCGTCCGTATCCGGTACAAAACTCAAATCTTTCAATTGGCCGTTCCACTTGGCCACCAGTGCTTCTTTCGCTAATCTGGGATGAATAGACTTGGCTATGTCAAGCAAGGATAACCCTTTTGCGAAAGCTTTTTGGCTGCCGTCTTTCAATTCCACCGTAATATGTTCCATCACTTCCACACCTCCTACAAAAATAAAATTCCTCGCCTGCTTGGGACGAGGAATTACTCGCGGTTCCACCCAAATTGAAGCATACGCTTCCCCTTTGGAGACCTTAACGCGGTCAAACGACAGGGGATACTGGACACTTTCACCCCTGCTGCTCCGGGGCGGTTTTCCTTAAGCCTCCGGTGGAATGGCTTGCAGCCAGGGCCATTCCTCTCTGGCACCGTACAAACTTAAGTACTCTCCCCATCATCACTTCTACCAGTATCAGGTTTTTGATTAATTATAATAAAGCATGAAATGAAAGTCAATGTGAAAAATGAATAATCACCAGCTGGACCAGGCCGATGATAAAACCGATAACGCCTCCCAAGACCTCAATGTGTCTTAGCTCCTTTGCCGCCACTTGCAGGACCAGCTGCTCCAACTGCCGCCAGTCCATCTGGTTCACCTTGTCTTCCACCAGGCGGGAAAGATCTATATTTTGTTTAATCCCGGTTAAAGCATGGGAAGTGACTTGCCGCATGAGCTCCGGACCCTGATGGTGTACCAGGTTAGCCACTAAATTGCCAATAACCGCTTTCACCGGATCAGGAATGAGATTGGGCAGGGAGTTTACCACCCCGGCACTGGCTTTGGCGGCCAACAAGTCAAGCAGCTGTTCGTTTTGGATTTCCTGGGACAGGTGTTCCGTCAACTCATCGATAGAAATTAGCTCTTTTTCGATAATCTCCCCTAAAGACCTGGCTATTTCTTTCTTACGCTTCGGAATAACACCTTGGATAGTCAACTTGGTTAACGAAATGGTAACCGGTTCATGGGGACGAAACAGCATTTTCACTGCCAGGTAATTGGTAAACCAACCGATTAAAGCCCCTGTGACAGGTGCGAGCCATAAAGCCGGGTTCATATTTTCTCCTCTTTTGTCCGCGAAATTTCGTCAATAGCATAACAAACCGGGCCGTTTCAATCAAGATAAACAAAAGCAGGCCGAAGCCTGCCGGTCATGGTTTTTTGTTGTGTTTTCTATAATTGGCACATTTGGCACACCCGCGGCACAAAGATACCCGCTCTGCAAAAACGCTTTCAATAGTGTGGACGGTACTCATGACACCGCCGGGATCCGGCAGATGAAGGATGATGTGTCTTGGTGCCAGGGTAATCAATGTACTAATCAACAAGTCCTCATAACTCAGCTCATGTTCCGCCAATTCCGCCACAAAACTCTCCAAATAATCGCTCTTGATTATATTGTCACAGCTGTCATAAAGTTGAAACAAACCGCTTGGTTGGATCAATACATTAACTCTTTCTATTCTTGGTTCTTGAATCTCGACAAAATACCGGAGCAATCTAATGAAATCATTGTACTCCTTTTCCGCCAGGTACTCATCCACCGCCTGTTCCACGGCGTCACTGAGTTCTTCCATGTAACTGCCGAGGCGAAAACGGATAAACCCTTCCAGGTTCAGCAGCCGTTCCGTTTCCAGATAATCAAAGATGAGCTGGAGCACGGCATGCTTGCGCCGCTGTGGATAGGATTCAGCCAGAAAACCGAGGGCCTTTTCCAGTATCAACAAGCGTTCATCCCAGGTAAAGTAATGATAATGGACTTTAATCAGGTTCTGCAGCAGCTGCCTTTCAAATTTAAGGGTGATAAGTTCCGTTAATATCTTGGCAACCGAGTATCGTAACGAAAAAATAGTACCCTCGCCCAAGGGTATCCCTTTTAGATCAGTTGGAACACTGATGCCGAAAAAAGTATATCCACCATGTTTTTGTTCGTTTATTTTCAAGACCACACCTTCAGCCAGCAACAACTTGCTCTCTAATTCAAGCTTATTGCGGATGAAATCGATGTGTTCTGAACTGCCAATCCAAACGAGCTGCGACATCGTTTCACCCCTTTCTTTCCCATAGTATATGTGGCGGGGAATCATCATATACAGTTGCATGTTGCCATTAAAAACCCACTCGGGACGAGTTGTAAACATCTTCCTACAATAGGGTATGTAATACAAATAAAAAAGTCCCTGCCTCGACAGCAGGAACTTGAAATTCAATTGGTGGTCGCTACTGGATTCGAACCAGTGACCCCCACGATGTCAACGTGGTACTCTAACCAGCTGAGCTAAGCGACCTAAAGTTTTGCTCGGGACACAATTTATTATGAACGATATTCGCCATTAAGTCAAGAGTAAAAACAGGATTTCCACCTAAGCATGAATGCTTAAACGATGGACATTCTCCGCCGCTTCCATCATGCTCTCCGCTAAAGTGGGATGAGCGTGAATCGTGTGGGCAATATCTTTTGCCGTA
>DULZ01000039.1 GCA_012840125.1 Clostridia bacterium
ATAAATACCTTATCTGGTATAACGAGGAAAGGATCAAGGTGTCTTTGGGTGGTATGAGCCCAATGGAATACCGGCAGAGCATCGGTTTAGCGGCGTAAGAGTCCAAAAAAATGTCCGCACTCCAAAAGGGGAATTTCATCTTGCAAAAAACAGGGAGCGTCTAATTCGCCGGGGCGGCAAATTGGCCAGTATGCTAAATTGCCCTTTGTACCTACTGACGGTGGACCCCCGTCCCATTGAAGAATTTGATGCAGAGAAAATCGATTACATCAACCAGTGGAAAAAACTTGCCAAAGAACTAAAGGCAGAGGAATACATCATCAAAGATAATGAAAAAAGGCCATTTACCAAGGTGGTCGGGGAAGTGGCCCGCCAAAAGGGCATCACTCAAATTGTGATCGGTCAGACCGCCCACAGCCGCTGGGAGGAAATTACCAAAGGCTCCATCATCAATGTTCTGTTGCGGGAACTCCCTTTCGTTGATATCCATATTGTCTCCGTAGCAAGGTATTTGGAAGACGGCGACGACTATTTCGAAAAAGGGACACGTGCTTACCTAATTCAAGAGGGAGAACGCCTTCGTCTGACTTTCCATCATACCAAAGATGTGGTTTTTGAAGGAATCTTCTTCAAAGAAACAGGTACCGACTTCAATAATGGCATCTTCAGGTTCATGCATGGGAAAGAAATGATGCAGGTCCAAGTAATTGATGATTACGTCACAGAACTGAAAAACATTCACATGGTAGGCCCCGGCTCTAAAACAGAGATATGGGAAAAAGAATAGGGAAAACTAAGAGACCAAAAAAACACTGATTCCTTTGGCCGGAATCAGTGTTTTGCTTTTATTAATCCTGTTGATGAAGAAATTGATAATCCCTATAAACATGTAAATACATCAATCAGAAAAATATTCTTTATTCTCCAACTGCCCATACGTCTCTTTCTCCAGCATGTCCAGAATAAGCTCGGAGAGCTCTCCATAGCGAGGATTGCTACGTGTTCTAGGTCGAGGCATATCAACATTGATGATATCCCTGATCTCTCCGGGACGGGCTGACATCACTACAATTTTATCTGCCAAATAGATCGCCTCATCTACACTATGAGTAACAAAAAGTACAGTTTTGACATTATTCTCCCAAATACGCAGCAACTCTCTTTGCATGATGATCCGCGTATACGCATCCAAAGCACCAAAAGGCTCATCCATCAGCAATACATGGGGATCATTGGCCAGCGCCCGGGCAATAGCTACCCGCTGCTGCATTCCGCCGGACAGTTCATAGGGAAAGGAATGGCGAAACTGAGTCATATTCATCAGTTCAAGATAATAATCAACTATCTCTTTTTTTTCCCGGACTGATTTACGTCCGATCTCCGGCCCTAGAAAGATATTTTGTTCTACAGTACGCCAAGGTAGTAGGGAGTATTGCTGAAACACCACCCCTATTTCAGAATGAGGCCGGTTTTGTATCGCTCCCCGATAAAAAACCTGTCCGGAGGTGGGCTGTTCCAATCCGGCAATAATTCGCAACAAAGTGCTTTTTCCACAACCTGATGGCCCTACAATACAAATAAAATCCTTTTCTGATACATCCAGCCAAGTTTTAGCCAAAGCATGCACCCTATGGCCACGCTCGGAAACAAATATTTTGTCCACACCCTTGATTGAAATCAACGCCTCGTTTGACGGCAAATCCCTCCGGTCCGGTTGACGTTCCGGCAGGACATCCCCTTGTTTCATCTGCGTTCACCCTTTATTCTCAAGTATACCTTGGCCTACTTAACCTGCAACTGCCACTTAAATTTCCTGCTTTCTAGCATCCTGAACATAAAATCCAATAATGCACCGATGGCACCGATACTGATCATACCGGTAATCACCACATCAATCCTAGCAACCTCATAGGCATGGGTAATCAAATACCCTACCCCTGATAAACTGCCGGGCAACATTTCTGCTGATACCAAACAAGTCCATGCACTGCCCAGTCCGGTACGCATGCCGTTGACAATTGTAGGTGCAGCACCAGGCAGCAAAATTATACGAAAAATATCCCATTCACTGGCACCGAGTACCCGCGCCGACTCAACCCAGTGCCTAGGAATGCTGGATACGGCATGAATTGAGCTGGTAACAATGGGGAAAAAAGCGCCAAGAAAAATAATAAAGGTCATGGATAACTTAAAATTATTCAGGTAAACATAAGCATCGCCTCTGGTCAGTCCCAATAAAGTTGCCACAGAGGTCACACCAAACCAAGCTAGCACCAGGGGCTGCCAGGAAATGGGCGGTATTGGACGGAAAAGGCTGATAATTGAATTGCCAATCTCATGGGCAATACGGTTGTATCCCATCAATATGCCTAGTGGCACCGCCAGCAGAGTGGCAATTAAATAGCCAAGAAAAACCCGTAACAAACTGACCAGGATGTTTTTACTCAAAGCACCTAACCCGATTATGTTGGCCGTCGGCGTAAGAAAATGCTCCATCACACTGCCCGGTGCAGGCAAGACCAGTTTATTGTCAATCTTATCCGACAAAAGAATCCAGAGTATCAGGATCAAGATAGGGCCGGTAACAGCCAAAGCACCCTTCTTTAATGATTCTATCATTGACTACTTCCTTTCCCTCATTACCATAAATAGCCTCGGATTACCCATCATACTGCCGGGGAAATCCGAGGCAAACGTTGCGAACTTTTGTGTTTTCGCTACATTTTAGGGCAAAAAGCCGAAGTTAAACAGTTCATCTTTAACATCATTAAAACTCTTACCCTTCATTTCACCTTCAAAGATACCCAACTGATTCAGCATATCTACATATAAAGCCTCGCCTTCCATCCATTTGTCAGTAGGATTGGTCGTAAAGACAATCTGGGCACTTTCTACTACTTCCGTGGGGATACCGATAATTTCCGCCAGGATGGGAGCGGCTTCAGCACGATTATTCTGGCACCAATTTGCACTGTAAGTCAGCAATGTGGCCATCCCTTCAATGATTTCCGGGTATTTTTCAACAACATCGCTTGTTGCGGCATAAACGCAGCAGGGAAAATCATACCACTGTCCTTCCGGTGGGAAGTCGGTTAACCTTAAAGCAATTTCACCGATACCTTCATGCTCGGCCATTTCCGGGTAATGGGAAGGAGCAACCCAGGCATCGACCACCCCGGAACTAAAGGCAGGCAATAGGTTTCTGCTACCATTAAGGTTAACTAAGATGACATCAACATCCTCTGCATCAGGATCTTCGGAAATAGTAATACCGGCATCAACCAGTGCCTTTTGGATTAGGACTCTAGGTGCGCTGGTCGGGGAATGGTAGCCAATTTTTATCGGGTGCTCTGATGCTTTTATGAATGCTTCCACTTGATCCCAGCCGCTGATTCCAGTGCCTTTCGGGAAAACCAGACTGATCCCGTCAACATGGATCGGGCATAGCATCACCACATCCGTTCCCTGGTCTTTGGCACCCATCATACCGGTGGATGAATTGACGCACATGTCAATCTGACCCTGCCCCATCATAACCGCTGTCTCGGAGCTGCCTTTGGTGACAATCATATTGATAAGAGCCAGCAATTGATCGTCTTTATACAATTCATATTGTTCTTTATTGACCAATTCTTTTAAGTAATATCCGCTATCCGCAAAATCCTCGCCTTTGGCAACGGCAGCCAATAAAGCACTGGCGTGTAAATCAAAGTCCCAAGCCATATTCAAAACCGGTACTTCGCCTTGGTCTTCAACACGGGCATCGCCGGTGGTATTGACATCACCGTTACTGCCACAGCCGCTTGCAAAAATTAGCACAAATAAAACTGCCAAAATGACGGTAGACCATTTTTTGTAACTGGTAAACAAGTTGCTCATCTCCTTATTCATAATGATAAATTAAATTTAAATTGTTTGACCACAATAAATTATAATGAATAGAATACTTTGGAAGCAAATTCAAATGTTCTATCAGAAAGCGGTTACCAATAGATGTTCTTTATTCGCATTCCGCCGGTAGTAGCCGAGGGGACACGGGGACAGGTCCCGTGTCCCACATAACCTAGCCACAAAAAGCAGCCGGGTGGTCCAAAAAGGATCGCCCGGCTGTCTTTTATCCCTCTGTGCTCTTGCGGCCATCTAGGTGTTCCCACGAGGATACGCGAGCAATAACACTCTTCGGGATCCCGGTGATACGTGACAGTTGCCTTATGCTCACACCTTCCAGTTCAAGGAGCCGCGCCAAAATATAATTTCTTGCCTCCCGGTCCATGTGCTGCAGCATTCCTGCATTCACTACTCCTAGTTTGCGCATATAATCCCGGACCTCTTCATCCGATACCTTTACTCTTTCAGATAAGTCCAAGCATTGATCGTCGTTCTGCTCATTCATAAAAGCCACAAACTGCTTTAAGGCTTGCGTTCTGTCCTGAGAGAACAAATCGAGGCCAAAATCAATATCCACTATTCTCGATGAGCCGCGGACATACTCGTGATAGCTGGTCCATGGGCTTTCGGAAACAGTTTTTGCTAAACCCGCTTTCAGGGGATTCTGGTGGATGTACCGGAGCACAACCAAGAAATAGGCGTCGTCCTCCACCGGCTCACTTTTGAATCTTTCTTGAAACAAGTGCCCGCAGCGAGCATATTTGTCATTGTACCAGTAAACGTAGCTACCACAAATCCTTTTTATGGCAGAAGAAATCGGTTCCTTCGTCTCACGCATCAACAGATGGACATGGTTGCTCATTAAGCAATAGCCGTAAAGTTTGTACTGGCTTTTCTGCTTGCAAGTCTCTAATCTTTCCAAGAAAACCGAACGGTCCTCATCGTCTTCAAAAATGGTCTGTTTGTTTATTCCGCGCATCATTATGTGGTATATGCCGGTGCCGCTTTTCTCCCGGGGCTTTCTCGGCATCGTATCACCTCATGAGACGCTTGTTTCCATACGTGGAAATAAAGCCGTGCCAGGCTCGTATATCCCTGCACGGCCAACAAGCTGGTTGTCCCACCGGAAGTTTAGCCCGTGCCGGGTTATACAGAAATTGATGAAGACCGGCGGGACATGGTGGACCGTGCACTGGTTGAGCAGGTCATTAAGTATGGCTTTAAGCGAGAGGCTAAGGGTCTTATGCAGGGTCAGGAAAAGATCTTCCTCACAAGATGGTGCTTTGGGACACGCGTACAGGTCCTTTGTCCCAGCTAACCTTGCAGAAGGCTGGGGGTTATATGACGGTTTACCGGGCTGTTTGTGTTTATGGGGCAGCTGCAGACGTTAACAGGCTTAATTACACACCGACCGCCGGCCTGGGAGCAGGAAAGGCCAGCGGCCGGCTTTTTGCCCATTTGCCTGCCAAGTCACAACATTTCCACAATAGCGTACTCAGGTTCCCGGCTTAGATCAATGCACTTGCCGTTGACCACGATTAAGGGTTTGGTGATATTCTGGGGCAGGATACAGGCTATCTCCCCGACTTCGCCGGTGTTCAGCTTGACCTTCGCCCCGGTGTAATAGCTGGCGATGTTGCTTAGAAACACCAGCAGCACTTGGGGGTCAAAGTTGTCATAGCCCATCTTCTTTAGTTCCACGAACGTGTCAAAGGGAGTGATCCTTTTCTTGTAAACCCTCTCCGAGGTTAAGGCATCGTAAACGTCGGCCAGCATGATGATCTTGGTATACAGGCTCAGGTATTCGCCGGTCATTCCCAGGGGGTAACCGCTGCCGTTGACCCGTTCATGATGCATGAGGATAGTTTCTTTTACCTCTTGACTGATGCCATCGTATCCCTGCACCATGCCGTAGCCGAGGGCGGCGTGTTTTTTGACTTGCTCCATTTCCTCCGGTGACAGGGGTCCTTTTTTGTTCAAGATTTGGGGCGGAATTTTGGCTTTGCCGATGTCATGGAGCACCCCGGCTTGGATGACCTTTCTGATCTCACCGTCCGGCAACCCCAGCCAGCGGGCCATGAGGCCGCCGTAAAGAGAAACGTTCAACCCGTGGGTATAGGTGTATGTATCGGTTTTTCTCATCTCATTGATGGTCTCCATGAGATCGTAGTTGCCCGCCACCTGGCTGAAGGCGGAATTAACCACCGCTTCCATTTGCTCCATGTCCATTTTTCTTCCCGCCGCCAAGTCATGGAGTACCCTTTTGATGCGGCTTACGTTCTCCCGGTACTGCTTCTTAAATTCCCGGTGAGGGTCGGGCATAGGCGGCGGCTCAAGGACGGTTTCCTCAGGGTCCCTGGGCATGTAAACGGCAATCCATTCCACCCCAAAGGCTTTGAGCTTGACGATGGTGTCATCGTCAAGGGGCGCATCCTTCGGCATGACCAGGGCGGAGTTCTTGAAAATGTCCTCGGCAAGAATGAGCCCCGGTCCGCAATCGTCTATGTGACGGACTTCTTTCTCCATTACCTGATACCCCCCGGCTACAGGTAATAGACTTCCTGCCTTGTCTCAGGCAAGCCATAGAAAGAGGCTCTCACATCCTGGGGGTTGTGCCTCCTTTCTCTTGTTTTAGGTTCCCAATTCGACAAAAAGCTCCTATCTTCCTGTTGTTTTTTACCGCTGCTGCCAGAAAATTATGCCCATTTGTCTTTCCTTGGTTGTTTCGCCGGCGCTATAGGGTGCATAGAGGAACGGCTGTTTTGTGCCGGCAGGGACAGGGGGACAGGTTCCTTGTCCCATCTAGCCCCGGTACAACAAACAGCCGGGTAGTCTTCAAAAGGATTGCCCGGCTGTTTTCACGGCTCTGGTCCGGTGTCGCGCAAACGCGGAATAATAT
>DULZ01000040.1 GCA_012840125.1 Clostridia bacterium
AAAGCAGGAACAGTGGCCGAATGTCGCAGGAATCGCGGCCGGATGTGACAGGAATCCTGCCCGGATGTCACAGGATTAGTGCCCGGATACGGCGAGAGGGCTGGCCGGATGGCGCAGGAATACTCAATGGATCAAATATTCGTTATCACGACGGCGATTTTGATTTGGCAGGTGGATCACTTATAGTTTCTTAAATATTCCAAAGGATTGTTTGGTCGGCAGCACCATTTTCAAAAAGTTGTTTTACGAAAATGCTAATTTGTCTTCCGGAGATAAATCTTTGTTGGCAGATGTCATACACAAGGTGGAATGGGTCTATTGTCTCAAACCTGAGACGATCAATATACCGGCATACAAGGACGAGGTGCGAGAGTACCCGGAGATTGAGGTTATAGAAGTCGTGGTAAATAAAGATTACAAGCTTCAAAGAGTAGCCGAAATTATCATGAGAGCTATCCCGTACCCGATGCTGCTGATTTTTAAGCATGAAGATAAGAAACGGTTTTTTGTCGCTCACCAGAGGACAAGCCAAAGTGACAGCAGCAAGAATACCATTGAGGAATTCGTGACTACCGACTGGTTAGCGGGGGATAGCCCTTTATTTGCAAGGCTTGATATCAAGCAAATGAGGTTTACTAATCTCTATACCCTCTACAGTGACATTGTAGACGCCATCAGTATTTATAACCTGTCTGCCATTACGCCTACCACCGGTGATCTAACAGGTGCTGAGGCAAGAAAGCTTCTGGCCATGGTAGAGGAAATAGACCGGGAGATTGATAGCTTAAGGTCTAAACTAAGAAAGGAAACCCAGTTTAATCGCAGAATGGAACTGAATATAGAAATTAAGAAATTGGAACGGAGAAAAAATGTGTTGTTTGGAGGAGGGAAAGAATGATAGAGACAAAACTCACAGGCAAAACTCCCGATCTAG
This sequence comes from Clostridia bacterium, assembly GCA_012840125.1. NCBI lineage: Bacteria > Bacillati > Bacillota > Clostridia > Clostridia bacterium. The sequence continues at coordinate 935 of DULZ01000040.1, forward strand.
CGGAAGAGAATATTAAAAGGCTGATGACGCTCTTCCCTGAAGTGGTGACAGAAGGAAAGGTGGATTTTGAAAAGCTAAAACAACTCTTGGGTGAATACGTCGATGACAGTAACGAACGCTACAATTTCACTTGGAACGGGAAAGGGCGAGCCCTGCGCTTGTCCCAAACACCTTCCCTGGGAACGTTAAGGCCGTGCAAGAAAGAGAGTAAGAACTGGGAGACAACTCAGAACCTTTATATTGAGGGCGATAACCTAGAAGTGTTAAAGCTTTTGCAAAAAAGCTATTATGGAAAGATCAAAATAATATACATAGATCCGCCATACAATACTGGGACCGACTTTGTTTACAAGGATGATTTTCACGACAGTATTGAAAACTACAAGAGAATCACAGGACAAGTTGATGGTAATGGCAATTTAATATCCACCAATCCAGAAACTAGCGGTCGTTACCATACGGACTGGCTAAATATGATGTATCCAAGGTTAAGACTTGCAAGAAATCTGCTAAGTGATGATGGAGTCATTTTTATTAGTATTGATGATAATGAGGTGCATAATCTAAGAAAGATTTGTGATGAAGTATTCGGAGAGGAGAACTTTGTTGCACAGTTTGTTTGGGTCAAAAAGAAAAAAGGGAGTCATTTGTCAAGAACAACGCGAAGTATGACAGAATATGTTATGTGCTATGCTAAGGTAATTGAAAAAGTCGAGTTATATGGTGAAGATGCTTATAGTGATAAGCAACAACCATTGGCAAAAAGAACAAACTCAATTAAACAACTCATTTTTCCAAAAAATACTGTAAGAACGACACTGGGTGATGGGGTATATAAAGCCAATAAATATGGAGAAGGAACAACGGCCTTAACTTTTAAGAACGATATTATTGTTGCAAAAGGGATTGTACGGTCAGAGATCATTGTCGAAGGACCATTTGTCTGGACACAAACTAAACTAGATGAGGAAATAAAGAGTGGTACCATTGTCTATTTATCAAAAAAATTCGGCTTTAATGTGCTACGCTCAGATCAAAGTGAAAAGATTAAACGGCCACCTACTCTAATTGATAATAAAATAAATGTCGGCACCAATGAAGATGCATATCAGGAGGCTTTAGAACTATTCGGGCGAGAGGGTATTATGAGTTACCCAAAACCCGTATCATTGATCAAATTCTTAGTAAATACAATAACCTACTTCAATAAAGACGCAATAGTCCTCGACTTCTTTGCCGGCTCAGCTACTACAGCCCATGCTGTAATGCAACTTAACGCCGAAGACGGCGGCAAGCGTAGATTTATTATGGTCCAGCTTCCTGAGCCGGTCGATGAAAAATCGGAAGCCTATGAGGCCGGCTTTAAAAACATCAGCGATATAGGCAAAGCTCGGATCTGCCGTGCAGGTGAGAAAATAAAAGCAGAATATAAGGATGAGCAAAACATAGACCACCTGGATATCGGCTTTAAAGTGTTTAAACTTGACACTTCTAATATCCGGAAATGGCAGCCGGATTATGATAATTTAGAGCAGTCCTTATTCGATTATATAGACAACTTTGTGGAAGGCAGGACGGAACTGGATGTTGTCTTTGAGATCATGCTCAAATACGGTCTTGACCTGGCCTACCCGGTTGATGAGTTTACCATTGCCGGTAAGAAAGTCTATTCTATTGGTTATGGTATGCTCATGATTTGTCTTGATGATGAAATTACCACAGAGGTCGCCCGGGGCATCTTGGCAAAAATTAAAGAATTATCTCCGGAAAGCAGCCGGGTGGTATTTAAGGATAATGGATTTAAGTCGGACAGCAATAAGACTAATATCAAGGAGATATTCAAATCCGGCGGGATTGAAGAGTTTATCACCATCTAGGGAGGTATGGTCTGAATGAAGCTTAAATTTGATAAAAACCTTGAATATCAACAGCAGGCCATAGCTTCCGTGGTTGATTTGTTTAGAGGCCAAACACCTATGCAGAGCAATTTTTCCGTGTCGCCTTATAATGGGCAAATCGGTATGTTTAACACGGAAAACGGAATTGGCAATCGGCTGGAGTTGGATGAAGAAGAGATACTAAAGAACCTGCAGGAAGTCCAGCTCAGGAATGGCCTGCCGCAGACCAAGTTCTTGAGAGCCGGGGAGTATGATTTTGATATTGAGATGGAAACCGGCACAGGCAAGACCTATGTGTACTTAAGAACGATCTTGGAACTCCATAAAAACTATGGGTTTTCTAAATTTATCATCGTTGTTCCCAGTATTGCCATAAAAGAAGGGGTGTATAAGACTTTACAGATTACCGAGGAGCATTTTAAGGAATTATATGACAATCCAATCTACAACTATTTTGTCTATGACAGCAGCAAGTTGGAACAGGTCAGAAGCTTTGCGGTAAGTGACAATGTTGAGATAATGATTATCAACATTGACGCTTTTAGAAGGAGTTTTACGGATCCCACCAAGGAAAACAAGGCTAATATTATTCATAGACCCAATGACAGGTTGAATGGCATGAAACCCATTGAGCTCATTCAAGAGACCAGGCCCATCGTTATTATCGACGAGCCGCAATCGGTTGATACTACTCCTAAAGCCAAAGAGGCCATCAAATCCCTTAAACCGTTGTTTATCTTACGTTATTCGGCCACCCATGTGGAAAAGCATAATCTGGTTTACAAGCTGGATGCCGTGGACAGCTATAATCTAGGTCTAGTTAAGCAGATAGAAGTCGCCGGCTTCACGACTAAAGACTACCATAATACGGCATATCTAAAACTCTTGTCGGTGGACAACAAAAAATCTCCTATAACAGCAAGAATTGAGCTGGATGTCAGGGACAGAAAAGGTGTGGTCAAACGGAAACCGGTAACAGTTAAATGTGGCGATGACCTTTATGAAAAATCCGGTGGCCGTGACGTCTATGAAGGGTACATTGTCGGCGAGATTTATTGTGAGGAAGGAAATGAATACGTTGCCTTTACCAGCAAGCCCGATATCCTGCGGATAAACCAGCCGATAGGAGACGTGGATGACCTGTTCTTAAAAGAACAGCAGATTAAGAAAACCATCGAGGAGCATTTAGATAAAGAATTGAAGCTTAACCAGCGGGGCATCAAAGTGTTGAGCCTGTTCTTTATAGACCGGGTAGCAAATTATCGTTACTATGATGAAAACGGGAATCCCCAAAAAGGCATCTATGCTAAGCTCTTTGAAAAACATTATAAAGCCCTCCTCAGGCAGCCGAAGTATAAATCCCTGCTCAAGGATGGGGAGGATTTGGATACCGCGGCTGAAGAAGCCCATAACGGCTATTTTTCACAAGATAAAAAAGGTGTTTTCAAGGATACCAGTGGTTCTACCCAAGATGATGAGGATACCTATAACCTCATCATGAAGGACAAGGAGCGCCTGTTATCTTTTGACAGTAAGCTGAGGTTCATCTTCTCCCATTCGGCATTGCGGGAAGGCTGGGATAACCCCAATGTGTTCCAGATATGCACCTTGAATGAAACCAAAAGTGAAGTCAAAAAACGTCAGGAGATTGGCCGAGGCCTGCGCCTTTGTGTAAACCAGGCAGGAGAACGCCAGTACGATTCTTCCATCAACACCCTGACGGTGATCGCTAATGAAAGCTATGAGGAATTTGCAGCGGCTCTCCAGCAGGAATATGAAACTGACAGCGGCATAAGGTTTGGTGTTATTGAAAGCCATGTTTTCGCCAATATACCCGTCAGACAATTGGACGGAAGTGTCAAATACCTGGGGCAGGAAGCCTCCGAGGCTATATTTAAAGCGTTTTTGGTTGGCGGCTATATCGATGAGACCGGGAAAGTGCAGGATAAGCTCAAAATTGATCTAAAAGACAACAAGTTAAATGTACCGGCGGAATATGAACATGTCAAAGAAGAGATTGCCGCTCTTGCCAGGAAACTGTGCAGCGGTCTTAAGATCAGGAACCACAGCGATAAGAAGACCGTTCAGCTTAACAAGCAGGTTTACCTGGACCCTGAGTTCAAAAAACTATGGGACAAAATAAAATACAAGACAACCTATTCAGTGGATTTTGACAGCAAAGAGCTCATTGAAGCATGCTGCCAAGAAATGCAGGAAAGCCTGACTGTCAGTTCTCCGAAGCTGATATATACGAAAGCAGGACTCGATATTAGTGCCAGCGGCGTTGTGGCGGAAGAGTCCGATAGATACGCGGTGCCTTTGGAGAACCAGCGGGATCAACTGCCGGATATCATTACCTATCTCCAGAACGAAACCAATCTAACCAGAAGAACTATTGTGGAGATATTAACGAAGAGCAAGACTCTTCACCTTTTCAAGAAAAATCCACAAAGGTACATGGAGCAGGTAGCCCAGATTATCACTTCAAAAATGAGGCTCATGATCGTGGATGGGATCAAGTACACTAAGTTAGGCGATGATCATTACTATGCCCAAGAGCTATTCGAGACGGAAGAGCTTATCGGCTACTTATCTAAGAACATGATCAAGAGTAAGAAATCCGTTTATGAATACGTGGTCTATGATAGTGCTACGGAAGAAAGCTTTGCCAAGAGCTTTGAGAGCAATAGCAGGGTCAAGTTGTATGTAAAGCTTCCAAGTTGGTTTACCGTGCCGACACCTTTAGGCAGCTATAATCCTGATTGGGCCGTGCTCATTGATGTGGACGGCCAGGATAAACTTTACTTTGTCCTGGAAACAAAGGCTAACACAATGACTGACGCCCTGAGACCAACGGAAAAGGCTAAGATTGATTGCGGCAAGAAGCATTTTGGGTCCCTAGGTACCGGAGTAACCTTTGAAGATGTGGATAGTTTTAAGAAATTTATCGAGGAGAAAGTGGTAATAGAGCCGGGCGTATAGGCAGAAACGTGAACGATAAGCTGACGGAGTTGGAGGCTTGATGACATGCGCTACGAAGGAAATGTATTCCGCCCCCCCAGCGAAGCTTACAGCCTGATTATCCAGGCCACCATCGGCTGTGCCCACAATAGATGTACTTTTTGCGGCATGTACAAGAACGAAAGATTCAGGATCAAGGCGCTTGCCGACATCGTGGAGGATATGGAACTGGCGCGGCGGTATTACCCGCGGGTGGAGCGGGTTTTCCTGGCGGACGGGGACGCCTTGTGTATTCCTTTTGTCAGGTTAAAAGAAATCCTGCTCCACATTAAGGAGATCTTTCCCGAATGCGAAAGAGTGGGCATTTACGCTTCCCCAAAGGATATTTTGCGCAAGTCCCTTGAGGAATTAACTGAGCTGAGAGACTTGGGCCTGGGCATCATCTACATGGGGTTGGAAAGCGGCAGTGATGACATCTTAGCCGCCGTTCATAAAGGTAATACCGCTGAAGAGGCCATTCGAGCCGGTAAGAAAGTGGTGGAAAGCGGGATTAAACTGTCTGTTACCGTCATTTCCGGCCTCGGAGGCCGGGCCAAGTGGGAGGAACATGCCGTTAAGACCGGTGAGGTGCTAAGTGCTATGGATCCCCATTATGTGGGGTTGCTTACCCTGATGTTGGTGGAAGGCACGGAGATGAAGCGACAGGTGGATGCCGGGGAAATGGAACTCTTGTCCCCGGAAGAGATCATGCGGGAGACGAGGCTGATGCTGGAGCATACCGATGTGACCGGCTGCATTTTCCGGAGTAACCATGCTTCCAACTATGTAACCTTAAAAGGCACCCTGCCCCAGGATAAGGCTGCCCTCATCCGGGCTATTGACAGGGTGTTGGCCGGAGGTTATCACTACAAGCCGGAATTCTTGAGAGGATTATAAAAGGACTCCCCGGGTCGACCGGGGAGTGCCTTTAAGATGTGCAGGCTTGCTTCAGGACACGAGCTGTCTTCCGGCGGTAAAGGCCTGGACCATCAGGCATTGATTGCTCTTGGCCGTGTCCGGGCTTATGGCGGCGGAAGCTATCAGGGTATCAACCACGTTTAAACCGAAGAGGCTGGCGAGCATCTTGGCCGTGTATTCAAAGTATGCCTTGTGGCGGTCTGGGTTGGGATTGGCCTGGGAATAGATCATCAAGGTGTTCTTGATACCGAAGCGGGGTTTCAGGTTGGCGTCGGTTAATACGTAGAAACGATCAAAAAGCTTCTTAACCTGGGAAGAGACTTGCCACATGTAGACGGGAGAGCCGATAATTATGGCATCGGCCTGGGCGATTTCATCATAGATGGGCGTTAAGTCGTCTTGCTGGCCGCATTCCGGCTTCTGCCGGCAGGTCAAGCAGCTTTGGCAGCTTTTGAAGTCCAGTTCATTGAGGTAGTAAACCTTTACTTCAGCACCGGCGTCCTTTGCTCCCTTGGCAGCTTCTTCTACCAGCGCCGCCGTGTTCCCGTAGCGCTGGGGACTGCCTACGAAAGCAATGACTCTTTTCATGGGGAAACCTCCTTTACGGGTGTATTAAGGAAACCATTCACATGTTCCGGCAGCGACCCTTTGTGTGTTTTTTGTATTTATGGTGATGTATTCTAAAAGTAGTCAGGATTTTCCTGCCGGTTTCTGTGTCAATTGAAAAAAGGAATAGACAAATGTAACGACATTTACTATAATTTTACTTGAGTAGGGGAGTAACCGCCCAATATGGGTACGTAAAGCCGTCAGTTCGGCCCTGCATGCCCGGTTTTACGTGATTGATGAAGAGGTGAGACCTACATTCATTGCCATGAATGTAGGTCTTATTATTTGCCATACTTTAGGTAAGCGGATAAAAAGAAGGAGGAAACGAGTTTATGGAAAACAAACCTTGGTTTGCCCTGCCTGCTGCCGAAGTGGCGGAGACCCTGCAGGTGGACCCGCAGCGAGGGTTGAGCACCCGGGAGGTGGAAGACAGGCGGCAGAAGTACGGGATCAATGCCCTTAAAGAGAAACCGCCGCGGAGCATCCTCTCCATGTTTATCGACCAACTGAAAGAAACCTTGATCCTGATTTTGATTGCCGCCGCCGTCGTTTCCGGCGCCTTGGGTGAATGGATTGACAGCATTGTCATTCTAGTCATCGTGATCTTGAACGCGGTGCTGGGTGTGGTTCAGGAGAACAAAGCAGAACAGGCTTTGCAGGCCTTGAAGGAAATGACCAAAGCCACCGTCAAAGTGCTGCGGGAGGGGCAGGTCAGCCAGGTGAATGTGGAAGAACTGGTACCGGGGGACATCGTGCTGCTGGAAGCAGGGGATGCTATCCCTGCCGATGCCCGTCTCCTGGAAGCGGCTTCTTTCATGGTCAATGAGGCGGCCCTGACCGGGGAGTCCGTGCCGGTGGAAAAAGACGTGCCTGTGCTGGAAAAGAGTGAGGTGCCCATTGCAGAGCGGCACAACATGATTTTCATGGGTACTTATGCCACCGGTGGCCGGGCCAAGGCAGTGGTGACCGGGACCGGTATGAACACGGAACTGGGCAAGATCGCCCAGATGCTGGATGAAGGGGCCCCTGACCCCACGCCGCTGCAGCAGCAGCTGGCCCGCCTGGGCAAGACTTTAGGGAAAGCCGCCGGGGCCATTGTGGTTGTGGTGTTCCTGACCGGGCTCTTGCGCGGCGGGGAACTCCTGGAGATGTTTATGACGGCGGTGGCGCTGGCGGTGGCCGCCATTCCCGAAGGGCTGCCGGCGGTGGTTACCATTGTCCTGGCTTTGGGCGTTACCAGGATGAGCAAGCGCAACGCCGTGATCCGGCGGCTGCCCGCCGTGGAGACTTTAGGGGTGGCCACGTATATTTGTTCGGATAAAACCGGTACTTTGACCAAGAACGAGATGACCACCACGGATATCTACTTACCCAGCGGTACCTTCCAGGTGACCGGTACCGGCTACGACCCGCAGGGGGACTTCTTGACGGAAGCAGGGGAGACCTTTGACCCCGCCGCCAACCGGGATTTGCAACTCTTGCTCTTAGGCGCCGCCCTCAATACCGACGCCCGGCTGGTGCGGAAGGAAAAAGGGTACCAGATCATCGGTGATCCCACGGAAGGCGCACTGGTAGTAGCGGCGGCTAAAGCCGGTCTCGATAAAGGAACGGCGGAGAGCCGGTTCCCGAGGCTGGCGGAAATACCCTTTGATTCCGGCCGGAAAATGATGACCACCTTCCACAAATTAAGTGAAGAAGGGGTATACAGCTTCACCAAAGGTGCGCCCGACGTGCTGCTGGCCCGCTGTGCCGGTATCCACCAGGAGGGCCGCGCCCGGGTCATGTCTGAGGAGGAAAGAAATCTCTTGCTGGAGATCAACTCCCAGTATGCGTCCCAAGGGAAGCGGGTGCTGGCCATGGCTTACCGTCAGTGGGAGGACATACCCGAGCCCATGACCCCGGAAGCGGTGGAACAAGGGCTGACTTTCCTGGGTTATTTCGTCATGATCGACCCGGCCAGACCGGAGGCCAAAGCGGCGGTGGCCGTAAGCCACAATGCCGGTATTCAGACGGTGATGATTACGGGGGACCACAAGGATACCGCTCTGGCCATTGCCAGGGATTTGGGCATCTGGCAGGAGGGTGATCACTGCCTGACGGGTGTGGAACTGGTTAAACTCTCCGCCGAGGAACTGCAAGACATCGTGCTGCACACGACGGTTTATGCCCGGGTTTCCCCGGAAGACAAGTTAAGGATTGTGGACGCTCTCAAGGCAAAGGGGCAGGTGGTGGCCATGACCGGGGACGGGGTGAACGACGCGCCGGCCCTCAAACGGGCGGATATCGGTTGTGCCATGGGCATCACCGGTACGGAAGTGTCCAAAGAGGCTTCCGACATGGTGCTCTTGGATGACAACTTTGCCACCATTGTCAACGCTGTGGAAGAAGGCAGGACCATCTACAACAATATCCGCAAAGCCATTTATTACTTGCTGTCTTGTAACGTCGGTGAGATCGTGGCTATCTTCGGCGCTATTTTGGTGGGACTGGGCAGCCCCTTGACCCCGGTCCAGATCCTGTGGATGAACCTGGTGACCGACGGGCTGCCGGCCTTGGCGCTAGGGGTGGAGCCGCCGGAAAAGGATATCATGAACCGGCCGCCCCGGGACAGCAGGGAAGGCGTCTTTGCCGGGGGCGTGGGACTGAAAATCATAATCCAAGGTATGCTGATGGGGCTTTTGGCCCTCTCCGCTTACTGGCTGGCCCTGTCCTGGGGACGCTCTCTGGTGGAAGCCCACACGATGGCTTTCTTGACCATGTCCCTCTCCCAATTGGTTCATTCTTTCAATGCCAGAAGCCTGGATCACTCCCTTTTCTACCTGGGAGTTGCCACGAACCGTCATTTGGTTTATGCCTTTACGGTGTCCTTGCTGCTCCAACTGGCAGTGGTGTTCGTCCCGTTCCTCAGCTCCGTATTTGGTACTACTGTGCTCAACGCCCATGACTGGGCCGTGGTCTTAGGATTGAGCATCCTACCCCTACTGGTGGTAGAGATTTGGAAAGCCTTTACCCATCCCAAAGCTGCTCCCCAGCACAATTAGGGATGACGGTTGACAAATAACAAACCGGTGCGGTCGTAAAGCAGTGCTTCCGGCCGCGCCGGTTTGTTTACATTTTCATCCGGGCCTGTGCGCAGTCACAATGATTTTGATCCAGGTTTACAGTCTTGATAAGGTCGATAAACATGTTGGTCAGGCTGGCTCTGTTCTTGTTCACCGCCCCCATGATTTCTTCCAACCGGTGGTCATGGGCGATGCCGGTGGCCCAGTTGGTGATGATGCCGACCCCGGCGTAGCAAAGGCCGAGCTCTTTGGCCAGGACCACTTCCGGGATCCCCGTCATCCCGACCACATCGGCGCCGAGTTTTTGGTACATGCGGATTTCCGCGGCCGTTTCGAACCGGGGTCCTTCCGTGCCCACATAGACCGCTTCCCCGGCGATGGCGATCCCGTGCCGGGGAGCTTTTTCCGTGATGAGGCGCCTGAGCTCCCGGCAATAAGGGTCGGCCATGGAAGTATGTATCACCCCGTCCTGGCCGTCAAAGAACGTGGAAACCCGGTTCTTGGTAAAGTCGATGAAATCAGTGAAGATCACCAGCTCCCCGGGCTTGTACTTCGGGTTCAGGGATCCCACCGCATTGGTGGCGAAGACGTGGGTGACCCCCAGTTCTTTCAAAGCCCAGATATTGCCCCGGTAGTTGACCCGGTGGGGTGGTGTATGGTGATGTACCCCGTGGCGGGCTAAAAAGATGATTTCCCGACCGGCGTCTTCCTGCACCGTCACCCGGACCTCACCGTAAGGGGTGCTCACCTGTTTATCCTCTAATCTGCCTTCCAGTTGATAGATGCCTGTGCCTCCTATGATGGCGGCTTTGAACATGGACCTCTCCTCCGACTCTTTTTCTTATTAGTCTACCTTAAGTGGTCAGGCAAAGCCAAGGGTGGAGGCCGGTGATGGGCCACATTTTGTTATTGACACCGGCTTTTTCTAAAGATACCATAAGAGAAAAGAACAAATAGTATTTAAGAAAAATGCAGGCAGGAGGAAACCAATGGAAATCCGGCAGTATGGCTGTCAAGGATGCTCGAAAAGCTGCTCCATCCAGGTGGAACTGGAACAGGGCCGGGTGACCGGTGTCACCGGTCACGGCTGCCAAAAAGGCAAGGACATGGTGTTGGATTTTGTTTTAATGGATTAATCCAATAAAAAGGCTGCTCCCGGGGGAGCGGCCTTTTATTCGGAGGCATAATTGTCAAAATAGCCTTGTACTAATACTATAGGTGTTCCTTTATCCCCGCTGCCGCTGGTCAGGTCACACAGGCTGCCTACCAGGTCGGTAATCCGCCTGGGTGTAGTCCCCAGGGACAGCTTCACCGCTTCTTTTTCCTTGAGGCGCTGTTGGATGGCGGCCTGTATTTCTTCCGGCGTCAAGTCTTTCAGTTCACTGTCGGCCAGGTATTTTAGCTTCATTTCATTGGGAGTGCCGGCTAATCCCGGGGTATAGCCGGGGGAAACCACCGGATCCGCCAGTTCCCAAATCTTGCCTACCGGATCCTTGAAGGCACCGTCGCCATAGATCATGACTTCCACGTGCTTACCCGTCTGGCGGTGCAGAGCCTTTTGCACCGCCAGGACGAAGGCTTCGCAGTCCCGCGGGAAAAGTTTCACGGTGTCTTCCGAGGCGGCATTGGCGCCCAATAGGCCGAATTCGGGGTTGTAGCCGCTGTTGTTGATGGGCTGGGTCAGGATGTCATCCAGGGTGTACACCACACGGGCACCGGCAGTCTGGAGCATCCGCTTGGTACGAAACCGTTCATGAATGTTGGCGACCAGTACCTGGTCCGTATATGCCAGAATGTGGCGCGGGTCATTGGCCAGGATGATTTCCATCTGCCCTGCCGGGGCCAGTTCCTTGTACATGCGCACATAGTCCACGCCGGTGAACAGGTGGGGCACGACCTCCCCGAAGAGCTCACGGTATTTTGCTTCGGTGAGGACATCGCTGTACGGGTTGATGCCCAGCTCGTCCATCCGGTCGATATCCATCAGGTGGTTCCCGACTTCGTCGGCGGGGTAATTGAGCAACAGGTATATTTTCTTGCCGCTGAGGGCTATTCCTTTCAGGATCAGGGCAAACCGGTTCCGGCTGAGGATGGGAAAGACTACACCGATACTGCCGGTGAACTTCCGCGCAATGTCGGCGGCAATATCCGTTACCCTGGCGTAATTCCCCTGGGCTCTGGCCAGCAGGGATTCGGTAATGCCGATAATGTCCCGGTCATGGATGGCAAAATTCTCCGAACGGGCTGCGGTCAGAACTGATTGGACAACGATTTCCACCAGATCGTCTCCTGCTTTCACGATCGGTGCCCGAATGCCCCGGACCGTAGTCCCTACCATTCTGGTCATAGCTGCTCCTCCTTAAACGATACTCGCCTCATGCACAGCGGCTTGACAGGCATTTTTTGCAAAAAAAAGAATGGCGGAATATTCATATTATCCACCATTACAGTTTACTACATTCAGGAGGGCGAATCCAGCCCGGATCCGAACGATGAGGTATATTTTCTGCCGAATGAACGGATAAGCACATTTAATATGTATATTTATTAAGAATAACTCGTATTATAAATAAGCTTGTACCTCGTCTAACTTGTGATAAAATTATAAATATAGACAAATCATCACTAGGAGGGAGAGCATGGGAGACAAAGGATTGTCGGTACTGCTGGTAGATGATTCGTTGCTGGTGCGGAAGCAGTTGCGGGGGATGCTAGAGGAAATGAACTGCACGGTGCTGGAAGCGGCCAACGGCGTGCAGGCTGTGGACATAGTGGCTAAGGATAAGCCTGATCTGGTCTTGATGGATATCGTCATGCCAGAAACGGACGGGATTGAGACACTGAAAAAGATCAAGGAGATCAATCAGGCGGTAAAAATCGTGATGGTTTCTTCGGTGGGCACCCAGTCTTACTTGAAAGAAGCCATCAAGTCGGGGGCCTTTGATTTCCTGCAGAAGCCGGTGGACAAAGAAGCGCTGCAAAGGTTGGTCGGGAAACTGCAAAAAGCGGGGAGTGAAGCCTGATGTTTAGCCAGTATTTCGGTCAATATCTACTGAACCGGGGTATTGTAGCCGGGGAAGTGCTGCTTAAGGCTCTGGAAGCCCAGCAGCAGTCCCATGTGAAGTTAGGAGTTTTAGCCGTGGGAGCGGGATTGTTGACCGCCGCCCAGGTGGAGGAGATCCACCGGGAACAGACCAGGCAGGACAAGAAGTTCGGGGAAATCGCCATGGAAAAAGGGTATTTAACCCAGGCGCAGTTGGAGGAGCTGCTGGCCTCCCAGAAACAGGGACACCTGCAGCTGGGCCAAGCTCTCATTGATGCCGGGGCCCTGACCTTTGAACAATTGGAAAAAGCCCTCCAGGATTATCAGAAGGAGTATAGTTTCAGCGACAAGGAATTCGCCTCCGTGCAGGAAGGTAATGTGGAGCTGCTGTTGGCAAGAACTCTGCAGCTGGACCCCGGTGAGGAATACTTGAACAGCTACATCTACCTGTTTGCGCGGAACTTGGTGCGGTTTGTGGACCCCCATGCCTGGCTGGAACCGGTGGACGGGGGCAGCAAAGACCGGTTGGCCGGTGCCTGGTCCGTAGAACAGCAGATCGAAGGGGAGTTTGCCTTGAAGACCGGTATCACCGGGAGCGAGCAGGGCTTCTGTAAGCTGGCCTCCGCCTTCGCCGGGGAAAAAATCGAGGCCATGGGAGAACTGGGGCAGGCTTCGGTGGCTGAGTTCCTGAACCTGCACAACGGTATTTTCCTGGTGAACATGTCCAACCTGGGCATGGAATTGAAACTGCAGCCGCCGGTGGTTAAGGAAGGGGCTTTAGGCTGGCAAGGGGATCACCGTGCCTTCAAAGTTAACTTCCCGGGTGGACAATTTGCGCTGCTGCTGCAAGGATAAACAAAAGGAAACGGCTGGCAACGGCCGTTTCCTTTTTTAGCCCACAATCCTGCCGATGTAGGTGATGGGCAGGGAAAAGTCCCGGTACAGGGTTTCCCCGCTGCCTGGCTCCACGGCGGCTACGAGGCAGGTGGCCGGCCCGGCTGATTTGGTCAAAGGCAGCGGGCAGCGGGAGTCCACCTGCAGCCGGCCGCCGCAGGACCGGGTCAGGAGCTCGGCTTCGTAGCGGATCCCCTTGGAACCCACCGGCGCCATCTCATGCACCTGGGGGTACTGCAAAAGCTTGACCACGGTGTTGAAACTGATAATGTCCGGGTCATCCAAGTCCACTTCGGCCCCAACTTTAGGTATCCCAAAGCAGTAGATTTCGTGACCGGGTCTCACCTTTCCGATGCGGAGCTCTTCTTTCCCCGCCAGGGCAACGACGGTGATGCCGATACCGCTTTGCCTGGTCACAAAGTTTTCCTCGGTACTGCCGGTCAGGTGGCATTTGCCTTCTAAGCCCAGCAGTTTTAGTTCGTGTTGGATGCCGGCGAGGATTTCCCGGCCGCTGGGTTCCATTTCCAGCGTGAGGCAGTCGGAGATCAGCACCGGTCTGGCTCCCACCGCCAGCAGTTCCAGCAGGGGGACCCGGGCGGCGCAGCGCCCCACAATGAAATAGGGAACCTGCAATGCATCCAATTCCTTGGCGCCCACGGCGCCGATGGAATCACAAGCGACCAGGATCCTTTGGCTGTCGTCGAGCTCAATGATGCTTAAATCGCGCACTTGGGTAATTTTCGGCCAAATCCCGGTGTTCATGTGGTCTCACCTATACCATGTTTCCCAAAGCGCGGTACAGGACGTATGCCAGCACCGTATTGACCAGGGCCGCCACCGTGAGAGGCAGTACCATCCCGTAAAAGATTCCAGGGCCTAGGATGGGCACCAGGCTTAAAGGCATTAGCACGCCGTTGATGAACACCGCCGCGGCGACGGCGATGACCCCATTGGTCTTGTGGAGCAGCAAGGCAAAGAGGGAGACGGCCACGGCCATTTGCAGCGCAACTAGCAGGTGGATCGGCAGGGACAGGGGAAAACCGGCACTATAGGCGCTGGCCAGGTGCCCCAAGGCGGCGATGACCAGTCCTTCTTTCCAGCCCAACAAGGCTGCACCCAGAAAACCAGGCGCCGAGTCCAGGGCCACCGTCCCGGTCGGGCTGGGGATTTTCAGCATGGCGCCAATGACGCTCAGGGCGATGAATAAAGCCATCAAGACCAGGCGCTTCACTTGCCAAAAGCTTTGCACATTCTGTTTGATTTTGGTTTCCGGTACGGACATGTGGATTCCTCCTTGTGTTTGTGGTTTGGTTCAAGACAAAATTAAAAGTCCCCGGCACAATAATCCATTACGCCGAGGACTTTACCATCATCCTCATTGCTTCCCCTCCTTTCTACGAGAAGGCGGATCAAGCACTGATAGGCAGGTCTCCTGGCTCCCGGGTCATCCTCCCCTCGCCTTCCCACCAAGAACTTGGCAGTGGCTTATGAGGTTTGTCCCCGTCTACAGTGGCGGGACCGCGTCTTTTGGGGTATGGCTGCCCCTTGACTTCCCTATTCTCCCGAAATGGGCACCTACCAGCTTGTATGCGGTTGTTATTTCGATTCTACTCAAAGACCGGGGCAAAAGCAACTAGGCCTTGAAGTTTTCTTTTTCAAAAGCGGGCATGTTTTTCTTGGCGCCAAAAACGATCATCATGTCGTCTTTCTGGAGCACCGTGGAGGCTGCCGGCAATACCGGTTCGTTATCGTGGTAAATCAACATGATCCAAATGCCGAACCGGTTGTTGGTATTCAAGCTGGCGATGGTTTTGCCGTGAAATCCTTTGCCGATAGGCATTTGTTCGATGACAAAGCCTTGAGGCAGTTCCAGGATGTCCACCACCCGGTCGTTGGATATCAGCTTGGCCAACCTGCGCCCGGTGTCCCGCTCCGGGAATAGGATCCGGTCTACGCCCATTTTCTCCAAAATGCTGCCGCGGCGCTCGCTGGAGGCCTTCGCCGAGACGGGAATACCGGCCTCTTTGAGAATATGGGTGGCAATGAGGGTTGCCTCCAAGTCCTGTCCCATGGCCACCACCGCTTCATCGAAATTCTTCTCAGCCACGATGCGGCTCAATTCATCTTCATTTTCCACCACATCGACGATGGCGCCGGAAACAATCATGGGCCGCACGTCTTCGATGGCGTTTTCATCTTTGTCGATGGCATAGACATCATGGCCCAATTCATACAGGGTTTCAATTACGCCGCGGCCAAAACGGCCTACGCCGACTACCAACACTGATTTTTTCATCTGGAGAAACTCCCCTATGTCTTATTATTGTTCTGATTTATCCTATTAAAATATCCTCTTTCATGTAACGCACCCGCCGGTAGTCTTCCTTGGTGAGGAAGACGATCAGGGTCAAGACGCCGATGCGGCCGACAAACATGAACAGGGCGAGGAGGGTTTGTGCCAGGGGACTTAAAGTCCCGGTGTCGATCATGCTAAGCCCGGCCGTGGTCAAAGCAGATACCACTTCAAATAATGCCGGAAAGAATGACAGGTGTTCCAGCAGCATTAAGATTAACGTACCGCCGCTAACCAGGATGAAAGCAAAAACTGTCACAGTAAAAGCCTTCAGCACGTTATCCCGCGGTATTTCCCGCTCCATCACCACTACGTGATTCCGGCCCCGGGCTATGGCCCAGACGGCGAGGATGATGACGGCAAAGGTGGTGGTTTTAATACCGCCGCCTACGGAACCGGGGCTGGCACCGATGAACATGAGCAGGGTCATGAGAAACTGGAAAGGTTCGTTCCAACTTACTACCGGAAAAGTAGTAAATCCCGCCGTTCTGGTGGTGGCATGGAATAGGCTTTGGATGATTTGGGTGTGGACCGGCAGGCCCTTCAGCAGCCCGTTGTACTCGGTGCCGAAAAAGAAACCGGCTCCGAATAACGTAACGCCGGCGGTTACCAGCAGTACTAACCGGCAATGGAGGCTCAGTCTCTGGCGGCGGTGCCGCGGCCAAGTCACCAGTTCCTGCAGCACCACATAACCCAGGCTGCCGAGCAAGACCAGCATTATGACGGTGATGCTGGCCAGCGGGTAAGGGATGAATCCCTCCAGGCTGCGGTCGTACAGGGTAAAGCCGGCCCCGTTGAAGGCGCTGACGGCGTGAAAGAGGGCGATAAACAATCCTTTGACGGTGCCTTCCTGCCACAGGCCCGGCACGCCACAGGCCAGCAGTACAGTACCGATCAGTTCGATCATCAGAGACAAGAGCACAATACTGCGTACCAAGCTCCGGATGCCTGCGATGCTAAAATAATTGCGGTCCTGCACCACCAGCGCCTGGTACCCCAGATTGATTTTCATGCCGAGAAACAGCAGCACAATTGTGGCGAATACCATTAAGCCGAGGCCGCCGATTTGCACTAACAGCATGATCACGATCTGGCCGAAAATGGTCCAGTGGCTGTTGGTATCGACGACTACCAGTCCGGTAGAGGTTAAAGCGGACATGGCGGTAAACCATGCCTGTACAAAGGAAGTGGTACCCGGTTGGGTTGAGGACCAGGGCAGCAAGAGAAGGAGGGCTCCCATCAGGCTGACGGCGCCGTAACCTATGACCAGTAATCGCCCCGGTTTCAAGAGTTGCTTTTGCATGGTTGGCTCCCGGTTTTCCTACTCATTCTTGAGTATAGTGTTGCGTTCTGTCTTGCAGGTTCCTGCTTAATATAATTTTATATATTATGGGTTAAGACGCAAGACTTATTACGTTAGTTTTGTCACTTTTGTCTTTGCCGGTGGTTACGGACACGGTGCCGGGCGGTGGTGGCGCCCGCTTTCATTGCCGGACCAAATCAGTTATAATACCATAAGATCGATCCCAAGAATACCTATCACCTTGCGGCGGCAAGGTATATATTTTGTTTTTTCCTGGTTTGTGAAGATGATAGCAAGATTGGGTCATAATCGCCCGTTGCTGAAGGAGAGATGCCGGTGGATAGTTTGGCGCTGGTCAGGAAAGCCAAAGAGGAGGCTCTGGCCGGAAAATTGCTCGACAGGGATACCATCATCGCTTTATTAGATATCGATCCTTGGTCCAAAGCAGGCGAATACTTGGGGCAGGCCGCCAGGGAAGTGGCGGCGGCAGTTTGTAAAAACCGGGCCTATTTGTGGGCGGCCATCGGGTTGGATTTTAGGGCCTGTCCCATGAGCTGCAATTTCTGTTCCCTGGGTGAACACTGGGGACTGGTAGGAGAAGAGCGGGAATTCAGCGAGACGGATATTGTCCGGGCGGTAGAAGAGTATGTGCGGGATGGGGTGCGGTGGATTGTGCTGCGCACCACCCAGTTTTACGACCTGGAGAAACTGATTGAGCTGGTTCCCAGGATCAGGGAAACGGTGCCGGGAAGCTATCAACTGGTACTGAATGTAGGTGAGTTCGATGCAGCGGTGGCTGCCAGAATGGCGCGGGCAGGCGTAGAGTATGTATACCACACGGTCAGGTTGAGGGAAGGGATTGACACCAAGTTTAATCCGGTGGAGAGAATGGCTACTCTCAGAGCTGTCAACAGTTCCCCTTTGCAACTAGTATACTTGGTGGAGCCGGTGGGGGTGGAACACACCAATGAGGAGATTGCCAACGCTTTTTTGACTGCCATGCAGTTTGGTGCTGTGGTGACGGGGGCCATGGCCCGGGTGCCGGTAACCGGCACTCCTCTGGGACGGCTGCCCGTTGTAGCCCCGGAAAGGCTGGCCCAAATTGCGGCAGTGACCCGCCTGGCCGCAGGTTATAGGGCGCCGGATATTTGCGTGCACCCGGCCTCAAAGCTGGCCCTCCAGTGGGGCGCCAACGTGACTGTGGTTGAAAAGGGAGCTATTCCCAGGGAAGCAGGCTGCCACACCGGCAGTTGTTGGCAAGGTTTTGATGCCGCCACAGCCAAGGAATGGTTTGCGGCCTGCGGTTACCGGGTGTACCGGGAGGGGATCAAGGGATGAGACGAGCTAAACTGTTATTGCTGTTGTTAATAAGCGTGGCTTTGATTCTCACGCTGGCCGGTTGCCGGGCTGCTGCCACCGGCGACAGCATCCGGGCGAGAGTTGGTACCTGGAAAACGGCGCAAACCATCCAGCCCTTCTTTTACCAGCAGTTCTTGCCGGAGGGTGATGGAGTGGAAATCGCTCCTTTTACCAATCCCGGGGACATGAAAACCGCCCTGTTGGCAGGAAGTCTTGATATGTGCGGCACGACCCTGGTGACCGCGATTACAGCTGTTTCTAAGGGGGAACCCATTGTGGTGGTAGCGGGCATGTCCAATAGATGTTCTGCTCTTGTGGTACATAAAGATGCCGGTATCAACAGCGTCAAAGACCTGGCAGGTAAAAAGATTGCCTATGTGCCGGGGACGATGCATCATTTGCTCCTGTTGGAAACACTAGACCGCCACGGGCTTGACTGGCAGGAGGATGTGGAATTAATCCGGGTAGATTTCTTCGACATGGCGCAAGCACTGGCTCAAGGTACCGTCGATGCTTTTTACAGCGGGGAACCTTATCCTTCGGTGGCGGTAGCCCAGGGCTTTGGCAAAATCCTGGCTTATCCGGAGGATGATTTTGGGGTTATCAACAGTGCCATGATCACCACTAAGGACAAGATTGCCCGGGAGCCTGAATTAGTGCAGAAGCTAGTGACGGCTCATGTACGAGCCACGGAGTATTTGCTTACCCACAGGGAGGCCTGGTTACACAAAGCGGCGGAGTTTGGGACGGATCCCGGTGTCTTGATGGTCTCAGCGGGCAATATCGATCTCTTTTGGCAAATTGACGAGAGGTATATGGAGGGCGTCCGGGTATTGGCCCAACGGATGTGGGAACAAGGTATTATTACGGAAATACCGGATATTGAGAGCATGTTTGACCTGAGATTCTTAACGGGGGCAGCAAAGGAAATAGGCCATGAAAAAGAACGGTAAACCCATAGACCCGGCGGGGTTTGTTATCCCGGCGGTCCTACTGGTCTTATGGCATCTGGTTACTGCTGCCGGAATGATACCGGAGTATTTATTCCCCGGTCCGGCCAAACTGGCTGCGGTCTTCCTGGATTTTGTGGCCGGCGGTCTCCGTTTAACTCCTTACGCGGGTGCTTTTTGGGCCCACTTGTGGGCGAGTATGCTCAGGGTATTAGGCGGTTTCGGCTTGGCTGCCCTGGCAGGGCTTTCTCTGGGATTGCTCACCGGGAGACTTACCCTGGCCCGCCGGCTTTTTGACCCTTTCGTCCATGCAGTCCGGGCTATCCCGGGGATAGGGTGGTTGCCCCTGACGATGGTATGGTTTGGCATTGGCGAGAAAACCACCGTTTTCCTCATTGCCCTGGCAGCATTTTTCCCCATTTACATTAATGCGGCCTACGGCTTCCAAACCATACCCCTCTCCCTGGTGAGGGCAGGGATGGTGCTGGGGGCCGGGAAGTGGACTCTGTTTACCAGTGTTATTCTGCCGGCGGCTTTTCCTTCCATCCTGGTGGGGCTCAGACTGGGATTGAGCACGGCCTGAGCCTACCTGGTGTTGGGTGAGCTGACGGGTGTGAGCAGGGGCCTGGGGGCGGTGATGATGGATGCTCGCCTCTTAGGACGAGTGGAGATGATACCGGTGGCCATGATTTGTATCGGCGTATGCGGCAAATTATCAGATATGCTGTTGGTCAAGTCTTGCAGTCTGTTTTATCCTTGCCGGGAGGATGAGTTGGAACTGTGACCGGGTACCCGGAGTCCGTGGGGCGGTCGGGCCCGGTGTCAGCACGCCGCCTTCGCCGGGATGATGACTGGGGGCTTGAGTTTTTTGTCGTTAAATACGATTGATATCGTGAAAATTAACAACTATAATATGAATAATATTAACCATGAGTGAAAGGAAACCCCTTCAGCCCGGTGCCCGGCGGCCGGCGCCGGTGGCCGGAAAGGGTAGGTTGGACAGTTTAACTTTACCTCATCATGCTGTTTGAAGTATAATAAAAGTAACAATTACTGGATTTGTCAACTGGTTAATTTAGGAAGGGGGAACGAAATGGGATTGCAAACCTTTTACCTCGGTGACCTGCATCCCGGCAATTGGCATGAGATCTTCGTTTTCTGCCTTCAGTATGCGGATAGCTTTAGTGTGCGGCTGCTGCAGTCGGATGATATAAAGAACGAAGGTTTTAAAGCCTTATTCTCACTGCCCGATATCGCCATCTCCAACTGGTGGGGGACGAAGGACGGCATTGAGATCAAGGGCCCGTTAACAGATGAAGTGCGGAATTTGCTCTATGAACTGCAGGAACCGGCTTTTTACGGCCAATGCCCCCAGCTGTGGGATCTGAAATTGTTTTCCCAGGGCAGGGAAGTCCTGTCCATCGGTGATTTTACCCAGCGGGTGATTCACCTGACGGATGAAGAGATTGATTACCTGCTGGCCCAGGATATGGATTTCACTGACTGGGAGAATATTGCCACCACTTTTGCCGAGGGAGAAGCGGAAGTGGAAGAGGAGCTGGATGAAGAGCTCTTAAGGGAAATCGCCGGCATTATCAGCCACTGGTTAAACAGCGATAAAAAGCATTAAAGTCGGGTGGAGAGGCACCCGACTTTTTTGCCGTTTGTACCAACAAGATTATCCACAGCAAAGGGAGGCAGGAAAGCTGAAAATACTTGCAAAAGGGCCCTGTTATCCACATTATCCACAGAAACTGTATCAACAACTGTTGATAAGTGAGAGCCATTAGCAGTTTAATCGGCTAAGAGGCGTTTTTCTCCTTTGAGCTCAAAAATGGGGCTGATGTTTTGGGTGACCTCCAAGGTGCCCAGGTACTGCCCGTTTTCATCCCGGACGGCGAAATAGCGAATGTAGATGAAAGTATCCCCTTGCTTAATCCAAAACTCTTCCACATCCTTGGCCCCGGATTTGAAGTCTTCCACCAGCTTTTTGACGATATGCACGCTGGTGGGCGGGTGGCAGTTTTCTACTTGGCGCCCCAGGACCGCCTTGGTGCGGTGGAAAATCCTGTCCTTGCTGTTAGAGAAGTATTTGACGGTATCATTGTGATCAATGAAAGTGATGTCCACCGGCAAGTGGTTGAGTAATGCCTCCAGCACCTTTACATCCAATGCACCGGTTTCAAAACGTACCGTGCCCGTGCCGAGCAAGGAAGCCCCGCTTTGCTCCCTGTCCTCGCCGGGTTGGTACCGGCTTTCCGGTTGGTAGAGGCAGTATCCTATTTGATCGCTCTCCTGCCTGATGGTTTCCCATTCATCTGCCGTCAAAGTGTCCAGGGCCATGGGGAAGAGGATGTTTTCTTCCTTGTAGATCATTTCTTTCACCCGGACTACCGCTGCCTCCGCAGTCTTAATCAACTTGTCCAGGGTGGCATCCGGGGACGGCATTTTGACGGCTTTAATCAAATCCCTGATCTCATCATCCACCCCCCACATCACTTTGGGCGGGGCGTTGATGCCGTATTTTTCCAGGTAGGGGAACAGCAAGATTTCTTTACGGGTGTAATGTTTATCAATTTCCCACAGCTGGTCAAAGACTTGGGCCAGCCGGTTTTCGTATTCCTCGCTGGGCAGCCTCTTCGCTGCTTCAATTAACGGCATGATTTGTTCGTCGATGAGTCTTTCGATGGCCCGGTTCTCCTGCTGGAAGGTATGAACGGGATGGCCGGGGTCCACCGTCCTGGGGGCGGCTTGCCGGTGATATTCCGCGAGAGAACCTTTAAACACGGCGGCATGGACATCGCATAATCGCTGGACTTCTTCCACCGGGATGCCTTCCGCGATCAAGCTGTTCTCCAGGGCGGAGATCTCTGTGGGAGAAACATCCTTAATCAAGGACGCAAACCGGTCTTTGACTTCATCCACACTCTTGCCTGCGTGCAGCTCTCTGATGAGCTCTTTCAGCACTTTTTGCTTGTGCTCGCGGTTGTTAATCAGTTCGCTCATGGTTGACCCTCCTCTGTTTTTCCGCCTGAATTATCCCAGGCTGTTAATTAACCGGGCTTTTGTCAGGACCGGTTTCTTCTCCCATTTCCTGGCGTAAAATCAGCATACCTTCCATGCTCTTGGGAAACCCTGCCGTCGGTGCCACCAGCATGATGGCGTGCTCGATTTCTTCCCTGGTGCACCCGGCTTTGACGGCTTTGATAATGTGGGTGCGCAGGGCATACTGGTACTGGCAGGCGGTGGAAACGG
Source organism: Clostridia bacterium (assembly GCA_012840125.1). Lineage (NCBI taxonomy): Bacteria > Bacillati > Bacillota > Clostridia > Clostridia bacterium. The sequence continues at coordinate 23,579 of DULZ01000040.1, forward strand.
CTACCTTGATGAGCCAGCGGGTTTTTTCGTCTAAAGGACCGCTATCATGCAATATTTTACCATAATTTTCATAGGCATCGTAGACTTCCCCGTGCCTGTCCATGAAATATTTTAAGTTTCTTTCGATGACGTCCAACAGCAACACCTCCACCTGTAGCTGGTAATAGGTTGGCCTGCCGGGAGCAATCTTATGTACTGAAACCGGCTCCTAAAGACCACTTGAGGTGCACCTGGACCGCAAAGAAAAACAGGAGCCTGTGAGGCTAGGCTCCTGTGCCAATGCGGTTCAGTAACTCACCCTCCGGTGAGAAGCTGTAATTAAATTCTTCGAGTTGTTCCCAAGCACAATTGGGGTCAATGTCGTCGATTAAAGGTTTGGAAATGAACATTTCCGACAATTCCAGGGTGTTTTTAATCTGCACGATCCTGGCGTTTTCCGCGCTCACCTTGCGACCGGCGCATCTTAATGCCACTTCCATGGCCGCCTGGTCACTGGGCTGGACGATGGGGACAAAGCCCCTTTCCAGGAAAGTGCTGGTAATGACATTCGCATAGGTGACCTGGTAATCGATTTTGTCAGCCAGGCGGGCGGGAATCACATCCGCCAGGCCGACACCGAGGGCGTTCCCGTGGCTTTCCGGTGTCAGGTCAAGGCAGACAATCCGGCGGATGGTGGGATGTTCCGGTTGGCGGTTGAGGCGGATGCCCATCCGCCCGGTAATATTGGGATCCATCCCGACGCCGCTGATGTTTTTCCCCATTTCTTGAACGACCAAAAGGTCCATGTCCGATACCGGCAGGCGGGGCATGAGCCGGCGGGCCATTTGCAAAAGCCCCGGTTCTTCGGGAAGCATTTGTTCACTGGTGAGAAACTTGATGACGGCCGTTTGGTCTTTGGCGTTTTCCAGCACTGCCACCCCGCCCAAGATGGGAGCTTTGTTCAGGATGAGAGCACCCATTTCCGGAATCAGTTCTTCCAGTCCCATCAGGCCGTAACTGTGCACCAGTTGGGCTCCCTGGTGGTTGCCCAGGCCGATGACCATTTGTTTTACCAGGCCGCTTTCATAGGTGGCGTGAAAATCCGTGTGAGGTTTGACCCTATTTAACAGGATGATGCCGTCCAGGGAAGCGGCGATGCGGTCAAAATAAACCGGGATGTCATGGCGCACATGTCCCAGGCAAACTGTTTCCATGGAACTGGCAATGGGGGCTTGAATATATGCTTCGGTGATACCGTAGGAAGCCAGTACTTCCTTTTGACCTTCCGCCGTCGCACCGCCGTGGCTGCCCATGGCCGGGATGACCAGCGGTTCTGCGCCCTTCTGCCGCAAGAAATCGACCAGGGTTTTGACCATGAGGCTGATGTTGGCGATGCCCCGGCTGCCTACGGCAATGCCGATCCTGGCTCCCGGCTGCACCCGCAGCTCGGCGCCGGACAGCTGGTTTAACAGCTCACCTGCAACATTTTCGATGACCGGTGCCTCGAAGTCGAGACGAATTCTGACCATGGTGGGGAAGAGGGACATATCAGTGATTAACCTCCTTAAGTCGATTACATGATGCCTGCACTGGCCGCCAAAAGCTGGACGGGGTGCCTGACCTGAGCTTTGATGCCTCTTTGCTGTAGCCCGGCGGAGAGCTGCATGGTGCAAGCCGGGCAAGCTGTGGCCAGCACTTCCGCTCCCGTTTCGATAAAGTTATCTATTTTACCCTGAAGGATTTGTTTTGACATTTCCCCTTGGGTGAGGAAATATGACCCGGCGCCGCCGCAGCACCAGTCCGCCTGTTTCATTTCCACGAAAGTGAGGCCTGGAATGCTCTGCAGGATTTTACGGGGTTCCTCTTTGATGCCTAACCCGCGTACAAGATGGCATGGGTCGTGAAAGGTGACCCTTTTGTTTACGGGTTTTAATTCCGGGAGAGGCAAGTAGCGGGCAATGAACTGGTTCAGGTCCAGTACTTTTGCCGTAAAGGATTGTACTTGTTCCTGTTCCTCCGGGCCGAAGAAACGGGCGTATTCTTTCAGGGTGGAGGTGCAGGTGGCACAGTCGCTGACGATGTAGTCGCAGTTTTCCTGAATAAAATAGGTGACATTGGCTCTGGCTAAACGCTGGGCTTCTTCCAAGTCACCGGCGCTGTAGTGGGGACCGCCGCAGCACTGGACCGGGGGCACCACCACTTCGCAACCCAGGTGCTGCAGGTAGAGGATAGTCGCTGCGGCGATGTCGCTGAAAAAGTTATCGGTGGCACAGCCTAAGAAATACCCGATCTTAAACTTAGGCTGCTCTACCTTTTTCAACAGCTCCGGCAGCCGGCTGCGGGCGCTTTTTGGCAAATCGACCGGGAGATAGCTTTCCAAGCGACCGAGGTTCTCAAAAAGGCTGGTGATGCGGGTGTTTCTTACCAGCCAGCGCATGCCGCTTTTGTTGTAAAAGCGGGCCAGGCTCATTACTTTCGGCAGCCGCCGGCGCCGGGACAGGACGCCGCGGTACAAGGCCTTGTGCAGGAACTTCAGACCGTTGGCCCGGTTCAGTTTCTCCCGGGCTTTGATCACCAGCTCATCCGTAGGTACGGTGGAAGGGCAGTTGACCACACAGGCCTTGCACAACAGGCAGCTTCGCAGCAATTGATCCAGTTCAGGGTCGTCACCCCAATCCTGGGCATTTTCCTGGATTAACCGGATCAAGCGAATTCTACCCCGGGCGAGTAAACCTTCGTTCTTGGTGTAGTAATAAGTAGGGCAAATGTTTTGGCAAAAGCCGCACCTGTTGCAGCGCCGTATTTGCTGCAGGAATTCTTGCTCAGTCAAGGTCTTCACCTCCAAGCCATGGGTGGCAGGGGAACATAATCCGGTCCGGGTCTAAGGCAGCTTTCAGTTTTTGATATAACGGGTCTACTGGAGGCTTAACCCAGCTGTAGCTTAAGGCGTAGTCCCCGCCCAGCGTCACCAACTGCTGCCGGAGCTGCTGTCGCTCTTCTGCCGGTGGGCTGATGATGACCTCGCCTAGGCCCAGATCGATGTCGCAGAAGTAGTTTTGATCTGGTTTAACCACTTGGCTTAACATGCCTGCCAGGTTCCAGATTTGTTTCTTGCCGCATCTGATGGTGAGGAGTTTTTGCCGGTCCGGCACGGTTTGCTCGTAGTACTGCCGCCAGAAATCGCGGCAGTCATCAAATACCTGCTGTTCATAGGGGGCGCAGAGTTTTTGTAGTGCCGCCAGGTGCCCGGTCACCGTCTCTTGAAAGCCGCCTAAGTTGATGACGAGCTGCCAGGCTCCGCCGGGTGCGGCAGCCTTAAATATCCTTAAAGCTGTGATGCTGCTTCGGGCCCCTCTGATTTCCCGGGCCAGCCGGTAGGCTTCCTCTACCCCAGGCAAGCCGTGCACTAACAGGGCGGAGCGCTTTTCCAACTGGGGTCTCAGTTTAAAGGTGATGGAGGTGATAATCCCCAGGGTGCCCCAGCTCCGGGCGAACAGCCGGGTGAAATCGTAGCCGCTCACGTTCTTGACGGTTTTGCCCCCTGTCATTACCCGGGTGCCATAGGGGGTGATGAATTCCAAACCCAAGATATGGTTTTGGATGGTGTCGTAGGCATAACTTTCATAGCCGGCGGCGTCTTCAGCTACCAGGCCGCCTAGGGTACGGTGACCGTGGCTTTCGACGGTTATGGGCAGGAAAAGATTATGTTCTCTCACAGCCCGGTCCAGTTCCGCCAGGGTCATGCCCGCTTGAACCTTCACGGAAAGGTTATTCACGTCCAGGTCCTCTATGGCGTTGAGTTTCAGGGTGGAAACCAATTTCACCGGCTGTCCGGTGGGTGCGATCAGCTGTTCCACCAGGTGTCCTTTGCCGCAGGGGATAACCCCAAATTTTACTGACCGGGCGTCACGGATGATCTGGCAGATGGCTTCCGGTGATTCAGGATAGAGCTTTTCATAAGTGTCCATTGTTACCATCCCTTTCCCGTTTAGAGGTCCAGTATTTTACCCTTGTTGAAGTAGAGGGTCGGATCCAGGGCCTTCTTCACAATGGCCATGAATTCCAGGTCTGCCGGGCTGAAAGCGTGCTGCATATACGGCAGTTTCTCCAAACCGATACCGTGCTCCCCGGTCAGGGTGCCTTCTAACGCTAGGGTTTTCATGAAGATTTCCCGGCTGGCTTCTTCCACCCGGTGATATTCTTCCGGATCATCGGGGCTGTAAAGCAAGTGGGGGTGCAGATTCCCGTCACCGGCGTGGGCCATCTGGGCAATGACGATGTTGTATTTCTCCGCCACTTTAGCGACGAAACGCAGCATTTCCGGCAGTTTATGTACCGGCACCGTCACATCCTGCACCATGTAAGCAGGTTTAATCCGGCCCAAAGCCCCGTTGCCGGAACGGCGGGCCAGCCAGAGTTTTTGCCTTTCTTCCTCATCTTTGGCCATTTTAAAGTCCCGGGCGTTATTCTCCGCAAAGATTCTCCTGATGGTATCCATTTGCCGTTCCAATTCCACGGCGTAACCGTCTACTTCCACCAACAGCAGCGCTTCCGCATCCCGCGGCAATCCCAAGTGAAGGAAGTCATCGACGGCTTTGATTAACGTATTATCGAGCATTTCCAAGGTGGTAGGAACAATCCCCTGGGCAATGATGGTAGAAACGGCTTGGCCTGCTTCATCGAGGCTGGCGAAAGCCGCCGAAGCCGTCATGGTCTTTTCCGGCAGGGGACTCAGTTTTAACAGGACTTTAGTCACAATGCCAAAAGTACCCTCGGAGCCGTGGAAGATGCCGGTGAAATCGGGGGCAAACTGGCCGGCGGGAGCCAGCATGCCGGTGGTGACCGTCTCCCCGTCCGGCAGGACCACTTCCAGGCCCAGTACGTGGTTTTTCATAACTCCGAATTTAACCCCCCGGATGCCCCCGGCACACTGGGCAATGTTGCCGCCGATAGTGGCGGATTTTTGGCTGGCCGGATCCGGTGGAAACATGAGGCCGTAAGGCTCAAGGGCATTTTGGAGGTCAAGATTGACGACGCCGGGCTCCACCAGCGCAGTGCCTGCCAAAGGATCGATGTCCAAGATGCGGTTCATCTTGGTCAGGACGAGAGAGATCCCGCCGTGCCAGGGGACGGCACTGCCGCTTAAGCAGGTCCCTGCCCCTCTGGGTACCAGGGGCAAGGAGTGCTCCGCGGCGAGTTTGACTACGGCCGTTACTTGCTCCTTATTTTCCGCAAATACGACCGCTTCCGGGGGATGGATAAAGGGGGAGGAATCATAAGCATAGACTTCTAAAGCTCTGGGGGAGGTGAGCACGTTTGCTTTTCCTACAATCTGCTGCAGCTTCGCCATAATGGGTTGTGAGAGCATGGGCCGTCTACCTCCCTATTTAGTCAGTAAGTTGGGTAACCACAGCGATATGGCCGGGATGTAGGAGATGATTAAGAGGGTCAACAGGGTAACACCTAAATAGACCCAGTTGGCTTTAACAATTCTTTCAATGGTCAATTTACTCAGGCCGCAGGCGACAAATAGGTTCACGCCTAATGGCGGGGTAATCATGCCGATAGCCAGGTTGATGACCATGATGATACCGAAGTGGATCGGATCAATGCCCATCTGCACCGCCACCGGGAAGAAGATAGGCGCCAGGATGATAATCGCCGCGTTGGTCTCCATGAAGGTACCTACAATCAAGAGCATGAGGTTGACCAGGAGCAAGAAGACGTATTTGTTGCTGGAGATGCTGATGAACCATTGGGCAATGGCATTGGGGATCATCTCCCTGGTCAGGATCAGACCGAAAGCGGAAGCGGTGGCGATAATCAGCATCACCATGGCGGTGGAAATGGCTGAGGTGCGCAAGACAGGCACCAGGTCCTTAAGGCGCAATTCTCTGTAAATAAAGAAACCTACTATTAATCCGTAAATGACGGCTACGTTGGCCGCTTCCGTGGGTGTAAAGACACCGCCGTAAATGCCCCCGAGAATGATGATGGGCATGAGCAGGGCAAAAATAGCGTCTTTAAAAGAAGTCCAAATTTCAGTTACAGAAGGTCTTTCCGAACCGATGTAATTGTTTCGCTTACTGACCATAAAAGCCACCAGCATCAGCGCCAACCCGAACAGGAGACCGGGGATGAAGTCGGCCATGAATAACCCGCCGATGGAAGCACCGGTGACCACGCCGTAGGTGATCATGGGAATACTGGGCGGGATGATGACTCCGATACATCCGGAGCTGGCTTGGGTGGCACTGGCAAATTCAAGGGAATAACCCTGCCTGACCATGCCTGGGATCATGATGGAACCGATGGCGGCCACCGTGGCCGGTGATGAACCGGAAATGGCGGCAAAGAACATGGACGCCAGAATGGTCACCAGTGCCAGTCCGCCGGGCAGGAAGCCGATGAGGGAATTGGCAAACCGGATCAGTCTTTTGGAGATGCCCCCTCTTTCCATCAACGCTCCGGCGATCATGAAAAACGGGATGGCCATGAGAGGAAAGGAGTCCGTGGCGGCAAACATCTTCTGGGCTACTACCATCGTTGGCACGGTCTTGGCGGTGGCTAGTGCGATGACGGAGGCGAGTCCTAGGCTGACCGCTACAGGCACGTTTAAGAGGATGAGGATGATAAAACTGCCAAACAGTATTGCACTCATTGACTTTCCTCCTCAGGGGCAAAGAGTTTTGCCAAGGTGGCTTGCAAGAAGGAGATGGCCATTAAAACTGTTCCCACCGGCACAGCGGCGTAGGCCCAGTACATGGGTATTTCCATGGCAGGGGACAGCTGCCCGGCGTTAAAAATGCCTTGCACTACTTTGAATGACAATACGGCAATGACGATGCAAAAGATGATGGAAATAATGCCGGCTAAGAGGCAAGCGAATCTGTAGACGGTTTTTGGCAAAAGGCGGACAAAGGCTTCCACCCCGATGTGAGCGCCCTCTTTGGCACCGAGGCTGGCCCCGATAAATACCGTCCAGACCATCAAGTAGCGGGCAAGCTCTTCCGACCAGGGCAAGGAACCTTTGACCACAAAACGGAAAAACACTTGCAGCCCCACGACGACAATCATGGCAGATAAGGCAGCGACGACGATGGCGGTTTGCACTTTGTCCAGAAAAGTCAGGAGCTTTACTTCGTTCTGTGTTTTGGCCAATGCTTATCCCTCCAATCGCACTAAACAGTGTCCTAAGGAAAGAGGCAGGGCTGGAGTTTCCTTCAGCCCTGCGTCATGACTACTTCTGGGCATCTAGTACTTTCTGGATCACGTCCTCGCCGATTTCCGCTTTAAACTGCTCGTAGACGGGCTGCATAGCGGCAAACCACTTGTCTTTATCAACTTCGATGACTTGCATTCCTTTTTCTTTCAGGATTTCAAGGTATTCTTCGTCCATTTGCCGGATGAGGCTCCGCTCATAATCCCTGGCTTCCAGCGCAGAGGACATGATGATTTCCTGATCCTCAGCACTGAGGCTGTCCCAAAGGGCCTTGCTGATGAGCAGGGGAGCAGCGGCGTAGAAATGGCCCGTCAAGGAGAGGTAGTCCTGCACTTCATAGAAATTGGATGTATAGATAATGGGAATGGGGTTCTCCTGGGCATCAACGGTTTTCTGCTGCAAGGCGGTGAACAGTTCACCGAAAGCCATGGGGGTGGGATCCGCGCCGATGGTCCGGAAGGAAGCCATGTGGATCTTGTTCTCCATGGTGCGGATCTTCATGCCTTTCATGTCCTCCGGTAAGGTCACGGGCACTTGGGAGTTGGTGACATGACGGAACCCGTTTTCCCAGTAGCACAAACCTTTAATGCCGACACTCTCCAGCGTATTCAGGATATCGGTGCCGATTTGCCCGTCCAGGACCTGGTATGCTTTATCTCTTTCCTGGAAAATAAAGGGGAGGTCAAACACTAAGAAAGAGTTAGCAAACCCGGCTAAAGGAGCCGTGAAAACGATAGTCATATCCAATGTACCCAGCTGCAAGCCTTCAATCATTTCCCGCTCGCCGCCCAACTGGGAGCTGTGGAAAACGTCGATCTTGATGCGGCCGTCGGTTCTTTCCGCTACCAACTCAGCAAACTTCTCCAGACCTAACTGGTAAGGATGATCGGGGGCTAACACGTGACCTGCTTTCAAGTTCATGGACGGCTTGGCCGCATCGGCGGCATTGCCGGAATTGTCACCGGAAGAGCTGGGGGTTTGGCTGCCGCCGCCACCACATCCAACGGTCAAACCCATCACTAAACCGATGATGATCAGCAAGGCAATCACTTTATTGACTTTCAACATAACTGGCTTCACCTCTCCGAATTTTTTGAAATAGGGTGCGGTGCACCTCGTCACCATTCTCATGGGAAACACCGGCCATTCGTTCAATTAACTAGTTGCCTAAAAGTTGTAACAATTTGGCCTTTTCTTCTTCGCTCATGCCGTAGACATGTTCTTCATCCGGGAACTGGCCGGATTTTACTTCTTGCACATATTGGCTGATGCCTTCCAAGATGGTTTGATTCAGGTTGGCGTATTTCTTGACGAATTTTGGTACGAACCGGTCAAAGAAGCCGAGAATGTCGTGGACGATGAGCAATTGCCCGGCCGCATCATCGCCGGCACCTAAACTGATGACGGGGATTTTGACTGCCTTCGTGATGGCGCTGAGAACCGCCGGCGGAACGGCTTCTACCAACAAGAGGGATGCGCCGGCTTGTTCGATGGCTTTGGCGTCTTCCACGAGTTTGAGAGCAGCTTCGGCAGTACGGCCTTGGGCTTTAAAACCTCCCAACTGGGCGAGGGATTGGGGCGTAAGACCGATATGACCCAT
>DULZ01000041.1 GCA_012840125.1 Clostridia bacterium
CGGCTGATCTCCGGAAATTGGCGCGGATCCACATTCTTATCAGTAAGGAACTGGCGCTTGCACCGGAGAATGTGCTCCCATCGCTGGCTCAACAATTGTTCATTCACGACGAAAGACTGATTCGCATTTTCCGGCGAATTTGGAGACACACCATAGGTATCCACGAAAATCGCCTCCTGCATAAAAGATCCGGAAAAGTCCGGTAGTGCACTTCTTCACAAGACTTCCGCTGCGAATTCCTGACCAGGTATAGGTTGCCTAGCTGGAGCAGTATCATGCCTGTAGTTTTATTTTAATATACTAATGCTTTGTAAACAAGCTCAACTAGTGTTTAGGACAATGCTCCGCATGCATCAATAATAAATGTTATATAACTTCAACTTTTTAGACAGGGTTGGTTTGCCCTTTTGCAATATCCCGTTGCCGCCGGCCTGCCCATAGCGTTCCTGATGGCGGCCTGCTCCGGGTCCGCCAGGGACATAGGGCGTAAAGCCCCTGCACCGGCCCCACCCTCTTCCCGGCTATGATGGGTATGCCCGGCGGAAGACACCCGGAATCAAGCATACATGGAAACCCCCACCGGCGGTTTTCCATACCTGAAGCACTACATCCCCGGTAAGATGAAGATAAAATACCCGTTCCCGGCCGGGAATACCTTTGGGGGCCGGCTAATCCCATTTTGATAACGTTTTTTTAATTTTGATACACCCCCCTTACCCTCAGACCCGCCGGCCTCGCTTTTCACCGGTGCGGCCGCTGGCACGGAAATTGCATTTATATATGGTGCATTCATCCCGCAAATGCAGCCGTTACGGGGTGTTAGCCCCGCTTTTTCGCCTGCCGGAAGTTTGGCAAGGAGATTAAATAGTTTGGAGGCAGTTGATAATATGAGAATTGACCTGCAGCAAGAAGGTGTGGAGATTAAAAAGTCCTGTTGCTATTTCTGCCATCAAAACTGCGGGGTGCTGGCCTATGTCAAGGACGGCCAAGTCCTCGCCATCGAAGGCGACCCGGATCACCCCACCAACCAGGGCGGCCTGTGCTGCCGTGGTAACAGCGCCTTGAAACATCTCCATCACCCGGCCCGGGTGAACTACCCCTTAAAAAGGGTGGGACCCAAGGGCAGCGGCCAGTGGGAACGGATCTCCTGGGACCAGGCTTTAGAGGAAATCGCCCAAAGACTGCAAGCCATCAAGGACCAGTACGGGGCGGAAGCAGTGGCCACCGCCGGCGGCACCCAGCGGACCGACGACTGGGCCCGCCGGCGCTTCATGAACCTGTTCGGCAGTCCGAATTGTTTTCACAATTCCCATTTGTGCTGGATCCCTACCTTCATGATCGAAACCGCCATTTACGGCTGGTGTCCCTTTGAAATCGACCTGGCTCAAAGCCGTTGTTTAGTCTTGTGGGGCTGTAACCCGGGCGCCACCACCCTGCCTTTCATGCGGAGTATCAGCGATCTCAAAAGGAGAGGCTTGAAGGTCATTGTCATCGACCCGCGCTACAGCGAAACCGCCGCCAAAGCCGATGTCTGGCTGCCCCTCAGGCCCGGTTCAGACCTGGCTTTAGCCCTGGCCTGGCTGAACGTGATTATTCATGAAGGCCTTTGCGATTGGGATTTCGTCATGAACTGGTGTACCGGCTTCGATAAACTGGCGGCACATGTGGAACAGTTTACCCCGGAATGGGCTGCCCCTTTAACCTGGCTCACCCCCGAACAAATTCGTGAAAGTGCATATATTTACGCCATGAACAAGCCGGGCAACATCCAATGGGGCGTAGCCCTGGACCAGATGGGCAAGCCCGGCGGGGCCGCCATTCATGCCCGGGCTTTGCTGCGGGCCGTGACCGGCAACCTGGACGCCCCCGGCTCGGACATTCTCACCGGTCCCGCCATGGATTTCTTAACTGACGAGGAACTGGAAGCCAACGAGTATTTACCGGAGGAACAAAAGGCCAAGCAATTGGGCGCCGACAAATTCAAGCTCATCACCTGGCCGGGCTACAGCCGCATCGCGGAGATGACAAAGAAATTCTGGGGCAAAGCGCCCACGGCGGAATGGATGTGTGAGGCCCACCCGCCTACGGTTTTCCATGCCATCATTACCGGTGAGCCCTATCCCGTGAAAGCCTTGCTGGTGTCAGCTACCAACCCGGTCAACTCTTACGGCAACAGTAAGAAAGTGCTGGAAGCCTTGCGGAAAGTTGAATTTATGGTCACCTGTGATTACTTCCTTACGCCCACGGCCATGCTGTCCGATTATGTGCTGCCCATAGCCGGGGCCCTGGAAAGACCGACCATTACCACTTCTTACGGTTGCTCCGATTATTTCATCGCCTCCCAACGAGCCATCCGGCCCTTGTACGAGCGCCGCACTGATTACGATTTCTGGCGGGGCTTGGGACTCAAACTGGGGCAGGGAAACATGTGGCCTTGGGAGACCCTGGAAGACGCTTATTTCCATCGCATTGCCCAAGTCGCTGCCGGCTTTGGGGTAGAAACCTTTGATGACTTCGTGGAATATATCCGGTTCTACTTCCCGGAAAGAGAGTACTACCGTTACCAGGAACGGGGCTTCGGTACTCCCTCCGGTAAGGTGGAACTGTACTCCACCGTGCTGGAAGAACTGGGTTATTCACCCATCCCTGAATACATCCCGCCGGTGGAAAACGAGCTCTCCGATCCCGAATTGGCCCGGGAGTACCCGCTGGTCCTGACCACCGGATACGGGGTTATGCCTTTTCACCACTCGGAGCATTTCCAAAGCCCGGACTTGCGCTACATCAGGCATGAACCCTATGCCGATATTAACCCGGAAACAGCACAAGCACTGGGTATTAAAGACGGGGATTGGATTTGGATCGAAACGAAACGGGGCCGGATTAAGCAAAGAGCCAACGTTACCCCCGCCGTCCATCCCAAGGTGGTCATCACCCAACGGGGCTGGTGGTTCCCGGAAAGGGATCTGCGGGAACCGGTCCTGGGCGGCTGCTTGGAATCCAACACGAACGTTTTAACGAGTGATGCCGACGAACACTGCGATCCCATCGGGGGAAGCTGGGCCAACCGGGGACTGTTATGTCGGATTTACAAAGTCACAGATTCCGATGGAAAGGATGGTAAATAACATGCCTCGTTACGCCATGGTCATTGACACCCGTCGCTGTACCGGCTGTCACTCCTGTACCGTTGCCTGCAAAATCCACAACGAACTCCCGGTGGATGTGATCTATAATCCCGTGGTCACCAAGGGACCGGAAGGGGTTTTCCCAAAGGTGCACATGGAGCACCTGCCTCTTCTATGCATGCACTGCGCCAACGCTCCCTGCGTGAATGCCTGCCCCACCGGTGCATCCCGGCAAAGGGAAGACGGTATCGTCTACGTGGAGGAAGCAAAATGCGTCGGGTGCAAAGCCTGCCTGATGGCTTGCCCCTACGGCGCCCGCGTATTCGTTCCCGGCAAAGGGGTGGTACAGAAATGCAATTTCTGCTTGGAGCAGTTGGCCCTCGGCAAGGAACCCTTTTGTGTCCGCACCTGCCACCAGAAAGCCCGGATCTTCGGCGATCTTTCCGATGAAAGCAGCCGTGTCTTTGAGCTGATCCACAAAGAAGGTGCGGAACCGTTAATGCCTGAACTGGACACCGAGGCGCATGTGTTTTATATCCACGGATCGGAGGCTAAGATACTATGAGTTACAGACACGATACATGGGGTTGGATGCTGGCCGTTGATTTCTTTTTCGCCGGCATGGGCGGTGCTATGCTCTGTATTGCCGGTGTCGTTGATCTCTTTGGCCGACAATCAGGTATTTCCCTCTTAGGCAGTTTTCTTGGTCCCATCTGTGTCGGCATCGGTGCTTGCTTTCTTCTCATCGAATTGGGGCGCCCCTTCCAGGGTTGGCGGGTCTTTATGAACCCGAAGGCGATTCTCACTTTCGGAGCCTGGAACATGCTGGTAGCCATTGCGGCCGGCTTGTGGTATGCTTCCTTCGGGCTGGCAGGCCTGCCCTGGTCCGCCAGCTTGGGATTGCGGAAAGTGCTGGCAGCCATTGTGCTCATGGCCGGCTTTATTGTCGCCACCTATCCGGGCGTCCTGCTCGGCAGGCATAAATCAAGGCCTTTCTGGATGGGGACAGGCATCATGAGCCTGTTCTGCCTGTCTTCTTTCGTCACCGGGTTTGCCGCCCACTTGCTCTGCGGGCTGGCTTCCTGGACAGCAAACTTGCCGCTTCACACCTTTGGCCGGATCCTGGCCCTATTGCTGGCACTGCAGCTGGTGTTCTGGCTGGGGTACCTCTGGACAAAAAGCTCCGGCGGTACCCGCTGGGAAGCAGACGCCGCCCGGCGCTGGCTCCGGGGGGATCTGGCCGCCACCTTTAAATACGGTTTTCTCCTGATTGGTACTTTGGCGCCGTTAATTCTCTTCCTCCTGCCGGCGGGCTTAGAAGCTCCGGGAGCCGTCCTGGCACTGCTGGGAGGTCTCATCATGCGCCTCCTGGTGGTCCGGGCCGGTGAAGAGCGGACCTGGCTGCCGGGCGAACGCCTCTACCACGCCAGGCTGCCCGTCGGCAACGAAGATTTCCTAAGGGCCTGGGATAACAAATAGGCTGCTTTTCAATCCCACCGGCATGGCTAAGAGCCCCCCGTCCTCAACCTTGGCCCCCACAGCTCCTTTCAGAGCAACCGGCCGGTGGGATTTCTTTTTACAGCCGGAAGGCTGCCATGAAAAGAAAATCAAACCAAAGGAGTGTTTATCTATTGCTTAAACATGCCCTGCTGATCTTCACTAAAGCACCTAAACCGGGAGTGACGAAAACCCGGCTCACGGAGGAAAAAGGCGGCATCTTCACCCCCGAGGAGGCAGCGGACCTGTACCAGGCCATGCTGCTGGACGTAGCCACCATCGCCGGTCAGGCGATCCGTACCTTGAAACAAGCCGGTGATGATGAGTACCACCTGGTCATCAGCTCCCCTTCCCCGGCGGATCAGGAAGCCTTGACTAACCTGTTTGCCCGGGAAGGAATCAAGCCCGACTTGTTTATTACTGACCGGGGGAAGAATTTCGACGAACACTTTGACAACGCCTTTCAACAGCTTTTTGCCCTGGGCTACTATGCTGTCGTGGCCGTCGGCGGGGACCTGCCTACCATGCCGGTCAGCCACTTGACACAAGCCTTTCAATGGTTGGAGCATTTCCGCATCGCTTCCAACCAAGGCGGTTTTGTGCAAGCTCCCTGTCAAGAATGCGGGGTATCCCTGGTAGGCTATACCGTCGATACCCCCATGGACTCCCAAGGAGTTTACTACAACCTGGACGGTATTCCGGCTCTGGATGCCTATATCGCCAAGGCTAAGGCCAGGAACATCCCGGTGGCGGCCCTCATGCCCGTGGCCGATGTGGATAACACCCAGGATCTGGCCCATTCCATTTCCCTGCTCCGGTCCCTGGCGTATGCCGCCAAGTTTCAAAAGGATATGTTCCTCGCCACCCGGACGCTGAACTGGATTGACCAATCCGGCATCCTGGTCTGCACCCCCCCGAATGCCAATCATGACCCCCGGGAACAGGTGGATCGATAGGAAGTAGGGATCCCATGAATATTTCTGCGGACAACCTCAACCGGATTTGCCGGCAAATCCAGGAAGATTGTACCGGCTGCCGGCAGTGTATGGCGGCATGCCCTTTCTTGCAGGAAACCGGTTGCTCTCCCGGGGAAATTGCCCGGCGCCGGCCTTCAGTCCTGGAAGCCTATTCCTGCACCCTCTGCGGTTTGTGCGAAGCCCTTTGCCCCTTGGGGCTCAGTCCCAACGCCATGTTTCTGGCGGCCCGGCAAGAAGCCGTGCGCACCGGGCAAATTGACATCAACGAGTACCGCTACCTGTTTCCCGACCGGAAGAGCACGGTAATGAGTTACTACCGGCAGTTCCACGGCATCAGCTACCATCACCTGCCTTGCGATAGGGTAGGCCCCAACGCCCTGTTCCCCGGTTGTGTGCTGCTCACCTATGCACCCCCTTTGATCGATGGCCTTTACCGTCATTTGCAGGCCAAATTGGGTTCTTTATCCCTGCTCACCGATTGCTGCGGGTTGCCCTTAGCCCAGCTGGGTTTAGCGGACAGGGCCCACCGTTTGCACGTTGCTTTGCGCCACAAGTTAACCGGCCTCCAGGTGGAGAACTTGTATATCGCCTGCCCGAACTGTTACTATCTCCTCCGGCAGGTCTTGTCTGCCACCTCCATTAAACTGTTTACCGTTTATGAAGGGCTGGACCCGGCTCACCTGCCCGGCGGCGGGGGGCAAGTTGTCGCCATTCATGATTCCTGTCCTGACCGCCACGCGGGCATTTTCGCCCGCCAGGTCAGGCATGCCCTGATTGCTAAGGACTATATCATCGAGGAACTGCCCCACCACCGTAGGCATAGGGCCTGCTGCGGCAGCGGCGGGCAGGTGACCCATTTCCGCCCCGACCTGGCGGAGGAGCTCCTGACCCGGCACCGGCAAGAATTTGCCCGGCATCCCGCCCCTACGGTAGCGGCTTACTGCCTCGGCTGCGTCCTCAATTTCGCCAAGACTTCCGGGGAGAAAAAAGTACAACATGTCCTGAACCTGCTGCTGGGCGTAGAGCAGGACTACACCGGCATCAAGGCTAAAGCTGCCGCACTCTTTGCCGGCCCGGCCGGGGAGGCCGCCTGGCAAGAAATCATGTCTGATTAAAAAAATGAACAAGGGTTAATCCCTTGTTCATTCGCTTTTGTCGGAGAATAAGATGCGCACGTCACCAATCCGCTTGGTGAACTTGATTTGATCCAGGTATTCCAGCAAAGCCAGCACGTACTTCCGGGAGCTGCCCAAAGCATCCCGCATGCTCCCCAATTGCAGGGAGCCGTGGGTTTTAATGAGGTCTCGGGCCACCTCTTTGGCCCGCTCCACCGCTTCCCGATGGAAATAGAGCCCTTCCGCCACTTTCACCAGCTGCTGGGTATCCAGCAGGTAATGCAGCAGTTCCTCCCCTGCTTCCCTGGGGCACTGCACCGCCTGCAGGGCTTCTTCCCAGGCGGGAGGCTGGAAAAGCTGCCGCCGGAACTGGGCCAGGATGCCCTCCATCCACTGCCGCTCCTTGGGCGAGGGAGTGGGCTCAAAGGCAGGCAGCCTTACCCCGCCGGCGGCGGTTACCAGGTGCCCTTGTTCCTCCCAGTATTGGATGAAGCCGTTAAACAGCTTTGCCGGCCACTTGGAAAACTTGCGGGACCGGATCTCCTCTTTGGGGAAACCGCCCCGCAAAGGATATTTCCGGTGATACTGCTCCAGCAGCTTCTCGACCTCTGCTAACACGGCCGCTTCAGCGGCGGCGGGCCAGTACCACTCTTGACCGTCGCAACCGAACTCCATCACTTGACCTGCCTGCTTAAGGTCCTGCAGGTAGCCGG
The DNA here is from genome assembly GCA_012840125.1 of Clostridia bacterium. Taxonomy (NCBI): domain Bacteria; kingdom Bacillati; phylum Bacillota; class Clostridia; species Clostridia bacterium. Next base: position 7,431 of record DULZ01000041.1, read on the forward strand.
CCAGTTCTTCCCGGGCCAGGTTAACGGCTTTGGCCAAATCCGCCCCGGGCACCGGTACCGGTGCCCGTTGTAAAGCCTCCAGGATCAATTCCTCCGGTGTACCGGTGAGCCTGGTGGCCAGGCGCTCCAAGGTCTGCGGGTCAAAACGGCGGTGTTTCGGCGCCACGGGATCGATAACCTGCCCTCCCCCGATGGTCCGCATGGGGGAGTAGGACCGGATCACGAGCCGGTCCTGTTTATCCGCCACCAGCGGTTCCTCCAGCTGCAGCTGGGCAAAGGCCGTCTCCCCCGGGGCTAAAGTATTCCCTTCTAAAAGGATCACCCGGCCCAGGACTTCCGCCGTGCCCAGGTGGACCCGCACCCGCTGCCGGTGTTCCATTTCCGGCGCACTTTTTAATAGGTGCAGCTGGATATCGATCCGGTAGGAGGCGGACAAGGTCCCCGGTGCCAGCAAAGTGCTGCCCCGGGAGATCTCAGAGGTCTCCACCCCGGCCAAGTTCACCGCTACCCTTTGGCCGGCTTTAGCTGTGTCCACTTTTTGCCCGTGGACCTCCAGGTTCCGCACCCTGACCTGCAAATTCTGGGGCTGGATTTCCAGCACATCTCCCACCTGGATCTGCCCGCTCCAAAGGGTACCGGTCACTACGGTACCAAAGCCCGTGATGGAAAACACCCGGTCGACGGGTAAACGCACTTTGCCGGTGGGGCTCTTGGCCGCCGTTTGCGCCACCAACCGCTCCAAGCCTTCCTTCAGCGCCGGGATACCTTCCCCGGTGAGGGCGGACACCGGATAAATCGGGGCTCCTTCCAACACGGTTCCCTGCAGCGCCTCCTTGATATCCTCCACCACCAGTTCCAGCCAGTCCTGGTCCACCAGGTCCTTTTTCGTCACCACCACGATGCCTTGCCGGATTTGCAGTAAATCAATGATGTCCAAGTGCTCCCGCGTCTGGGGCATGATCCCCTCATCAGCGGCCACCACCAGGAGAACTAAATCCATGCCCCCTACCCCGGCCAGCATTTGTTTAATGAAGCGCTCATGGCCGGGCACATCCACCAGGCCGATCCTCTGCCCGTTCGATAAGGTGAGGGGAGCAAAGCCCAGCTCAATGGAGATGCCCCGCTCCTGTTCTTCCTTCAGCCGGTCGGTATTCACACCCGTCAGGGCTTTGACTAAAACCGTTTTGCCATGGTCTACGTGTCCCGCCGTACCGACGATTACATAATCCACTGCCTGTCACCTCCGCGTACCTCAATCGGGAAAAGCCGCGGCCAACGCTTTGACCAGCATCTCTTCCTCTTTCTCCAGCACCGTCCGCAAATCTAACAGGAGTCTCCCCTCCGCCAGGCGCCCCATGACCGCCGGCTCCCCTAACCTGAGGTTCCTGGCCCACAGGCTGAGTTTGCCGTTGTGCGGCAACAGGGTAATCAGGACTGTGGGTAATTCCAGTAAAGGCAAGGATCCTCCCCCGGCTTGGGACACCCCTTTTTCCAAGGAAACCTCCGCCTTGCCGGCTAGGACTTCCCGCAGCCGCCGGCTCACCCTTTGAGCCCTGGTCCTTAAATAAGTTTCGTCCATGGTCAGCATGCTTAAAATAGGCACTCGCCCGATGGTTTCCTCCGGTTCCCAGAGATAAGCCTTGAGAGTAGCCTCCAGGGCCGCCATGGTCAGCTTATCCACCCGCAAGGCCCGGGTCAGCTGGTTCTTAGCCATTAAATCTATGTATTCCTTCTTCCCTACGATAATGCCCGCCTGGGGACCGCCTAAGAGCTTATCGCCGCTGAAGGTCACAACATCTGCACCCCTGGCGATTTCCTCTTGCACGGTAGGCTCACCGGTAATGCCGTAGGGCTCTAAATCGATCAAAAATCCGCTGCCCAGATCCTCCATAACCGGCAAGCCTGTTTCCCGGCCCAGCTCCACCAGTTCCTCCAGGGAGGTCTCATGGGTGAATCCCCGGATGCGGTAGTTGCTGGGATGGACTTTTAAAAGGAGCGCCGTTTCAGGCGTGATCGCCCGGCGGTAATCTCGTTGATATGTTTTATTGGTGGTGCCAACCTCCACCAGGCGAGCCCCGCTGGCCGCCATCACTTCCGGCACCCGGAAGGAACCGCCGATTTCCACCAGCTGCCCGCGGGAAACAATTACTTCCTTCCCCTGGGCCAGGGTGTTTAACGCCAGCAGCACCGCCGCCGCGTTATTATTCACCACCAGGGCGCCCTCGGCGCCGGTCAGATAACAGAGGAGTTCCACCACATGGCTGTACCGGGAACCCCGCTCCCCCGTGGTCAAATCCAGTTCCAGGTTGCTGTAGCCCCCGGTAACCTGCCAGAGGGCTTGGCGGGCGTCCTCACTCAAAACCGCCCGGCCTAAATTGGTATGCAGCACCACCCCGGTGGCATTGATCACCGGCCGCAGCCGGGGCTTTAAGAAGGCCTCTGCTCCTCTTACGGCCCTCCAGGCTACCTGCTCCGGGCTCAGTTCTTCCGGAGACAAAGCTTTTCCTCCCAACACCTGCTGCCGCAAATGACCAATAGCTGCCCTGACCTGCTCCACCAGTACTTTCCTAGGTATGCGAACCTGTACATCCTTCTCAATAATCTGCAGCACCTCATCCACCGATGGGAGCTGCCTTAAGCTTTGGTGATCCATCCGGGGATCCACTCTCCTTACCTTCCGCATTCTCGCTCGGTAATTATTATAGCACAACGGAATGAGCATAATCTGCGGAAAAAAGCAAGCTCCCTTGCGTGGACAAGGGAGCCTAGCCGTCTTAAGGTTGAAATTCTGCGTAACTGTTTACGCTCAAAACGTGGTAGCCGTGTTCTTTCAGCTTGGCGGCGATTTGGCTGCCGTCGCTGGCATGGATGCGAATCACGATTTTGGCCATGGGAGTGCCGTTGCGAAAAACCGCAATCCGAGCAATATTGGCGCCTAGGGCACCGATGACCCTGGTAATGTCCGCCAGAACCCCGGGCTTGTCTTCCGCTTCCAGGCTGATGCGGCATCCTTCTTCTTTCAGACCCATGATTTCAATGAAAGCGTCGAAAATATTGGTTTCCGTAATAATGCCCACCAGCTGCCCGCCGGATACCACGGGCAAGGCCCCTACCTTGTGCTCCCGCATCACCAGGGCCGCCTCTTCGATGTAGGCATCCGCATCAATCACGTGCACCTTTTGCTTTTTGGGCAGGAAGTCGCCAATCTTCATCTTAGCCAGCAGGTAGTTGATCTCAAAAATACTCAAAGATGTAGCCGGAGACGGTGAAATCTCCCGCAGGTCCCTGTCCGTCACAATTCCCACCAATTTCCCGTTCTCCATCACCGGTAAACGGCGGATGGCATGCCGGCGCATCAAATCCAAAGCATCGGCAATGGTCGTCTCCTTGGTGACGGTGACCGGGTTAGGCGACATGTAATTTCGGACCAGCATGCTGCTCAAACCTCCTTTTCCATTTAACCCCCTAGGTAAGCCTTCCTCACTTCATCGCTTTCCGCCAAATCCTTGGCATACCCGCTCAACACGATCCGCCCCGTTTCCAACACATATGCACGATGGGCAATGGAAAGTGCCATGTGAGCATTTTGTTCCACAAGGAGCACAGTAGTTCCTGCTTTGTTAATTTCGGAGATGATCGAAAAAATCTCCTGCACCAGGATAGGGGCTAAACCCATGGAAGGTTCGTCCAGCAAGAGAAGCTTGGGCTTCGACATCAAAGCCCGCCCCATCGCCAGCATCTGCTGCTCCCCGCCGCTTAAGGTTCCGGCCCGCTGGTACATCCGCTCTTTCAAACGGGGAAACCTGGTAAAAACCATTTCCATGGCTTGCTTGATTTCCTGCCGGTCCTTGCGCAGGTAAGCACCCATTTCCAGGTTTTCCAGCACCGTCAGATTGGCAAAAATCCGTCTTCCTTCCGGCACTTGGGAGATACCCTTCTTGACAATCATGGGCGCCGGTACATTGGAAATCACTTCATCTTCAAAAACAATCTCACCGGTTTTAGACCTGAGTAAACCGGAAATAGTCCGCAGTGTCGTAGTTTTCCCCGCACCGTTGCCGCCAATGAGGGTGACGATTTCGCCTCGCTCCACTTCCAGGGAAACGTTTTTCAGGGCATGAATGTTGCCGTAGTAGACGTTGATATTGTTTATTTTGAGCATGTTACGCCTCCCTCCCTAGATAAGCTTCAATGACCCGCGGGTTTCGCTTAATCTCATCGGGAGTGCCTTCGGCAATAACTTTCCCATAGTCCAATACATAAATGCGTTCACAGATGCTCATCACCAGGGACATATCGTGTTCGATGAGAAGAATCGTCAAGTCAAACTTCTGCCGGATTTCCCCAATCAGGTGCATTAATTCCTTGGTCTCCAGGGGGTTCATCCCCGCCGCCGGTTCATCCAGCAGGAGCAGCTTCGGCTTGGCAGCCAGCGCCCGCACAATCTCCAGCCGTCTTTGTTCCCCGTAGGGCAAGTTCTGGGCCATTTCATAGGCTTTATGGTCTAGATTAAAGACTTTTAAAAGTTCCATGGCCTCCCGGGTCATTTTCGCTTCCCCGCGGTAATAATCCGGGAGCCGCAGAAAAGCACCGGCCAGGCTGTACTTCCCATGCCAGTGGTAAGCCAGTTTCACATTATCCAACACCGTCATGGAGTTGAACAGGCGGATGTTTTGAAAAGTCCGGGCAATACCCTTCGCCGTTACCTGGTAAGGTTTTAATCGCAGGATGCTCTGCCCTTCAAAACTGATGTCGCCGGACGTCGGTACGTAGATACCGGTCAGCAGGTTAAAAACCGTCGTTTTCCCCGCCCCGTTGGGCCCGATTAAGCCTACCAGTTCACCGCGCTTGATTTCAATATCCACGTTGGAGACAGCGGTTAATCCACCAAAGGTCTTAGTCAGTTTGTTTACCGTAATCATAGTACCCGCTACCTCCCTTCCGTCTCAACAAGGTTTGAAAGGTGAATTCGCTGTTGCCCAGTAAGCCTTGGGGGCGGAAGATCATCACCAGGACCAGCAGCACGGCATAAATGACCATCCGCAGGGCGCCGAAGCTTTGCAAGGCGGCGTTCAGGATGGTAATACCGGAGGCCGCGATAATGGAGCCCGTCAAACTGCCCAATCCGCCCAGCACCACCATGACCAGAGCATCAAAGGACTTCAGGAAGCTAAAGGTCTGGGGCTGGATCAGGAAGAAATAGTGGGCATATAATGCCCCCGCCAAACCGGCAAAGAACGCTCCGATACTGAAAGCCAGCACTTTGTAAAAAGTGGTGTTGATGCCCATGGCATCAGCGGCAATCTCGTTTTCGCGAATGGCAATGCAGGCCCTGCCGTGGCTGGAGTTGATGAAGTTTTTAATCAGGAGCACCGTAACCACGGTAAAAATAAACAGCCAGGTCCAGTTCGTCATTTTCGGGATGCCGTTTAAGCCGGCGGCACCACCGACGTAGTCTATGTTAACCAGCAGTCCCCGGACAATTTCGCCAAAACCCAGGGTAGCAATGGCCAGGTAGTCCCCCCTAAGCCGCAAGGTCGGCAAACCGATCAAGATGCCCACCAGCCCGGAAGCCAGGGATCCGGCCACCACAGCCAGCAAAAAAGGCTGTCCCAACTTCAGGGTGAGCACAGCGGACACATAAGCCCCAACCGCCATGAAACCTGCATGCCCCAACGCCAGTTGTCCCGTAAAACCGACAATGAGGTTTAAGCTGACGGCCAGGATAATATTGATACCCATCCAGTACAAGTTCACCTGGTGGAAGGAACTGATCAGGCGATGCTTGAGGGCATAAGCGACTCCGAAGTAGACGAGCGCCAGTAATATGATCACGATTATATTGTTTCTCCACCGCATTGCCCTCACCTACACTTTCTCCCCGGTGTCTTTGCCAAAAAGACCGGAAGGTTTTACAATCAGGATAAAGATGAGAATTAAGAATACCACCACATCGCGATAATTGGTACTCCAGTAGCCGCTCACCAGTGCTTCGATAATGCCCAGCAAAAATCCACCGGCCATGGCTCCCGGAATCACCCCGATGCCCCCTAACACGGCCGCCACAAACGCTTTCAAGCCGGGCATCAGGCCCATCAAAGGCTGCACCGTTTGATAATACAGTCCTAAGAGTACGCCGGCTACCGCCGCCAGGGCACTGCCGATGGCAAAAGTCACGGAAATAACGGAGTCCACGTTAATGCCCATCAGCAGGGCCGCATCCTTGTCATAGGAGACCGCCCGCATGGCCTTACCGGTTTTCGTCTTGTTCACGATGAAATTTAAAACCAGCATCATGATAATCGTCACTACTAAAATGAGGATTTGGTAACTGGTGATGGTGATCATGCCGTCAAGAAACTGGAAGGTCTTTTTGGGAAAGGCTTGGGGAAAAGACCGGTAATCAGCACCTAAGACGTATAGACCGCCGTTTTGCAGGAACAATGATACGCCGATGGCGGTAATCAAAGCTGCCAACCGTCCTGAGTTGCGCAGGGGTTTGTACGCTATTCTCTCAATAATCACGCCGAGCAAACTGGATACCAGCATCGCCAAAAGCATGGCGGCAAAAAAGTTCATGTTATACTCGGCGATGGCAAAAAAACCTACAAAGGCACCCACCATGATGATTTCCCCGTGGGCGAAATTAATAAGCTGGATGATGCCGTAAACCATCGTATAGCCCAAGGCAATTAACGCGTAAATGCTTCCCAGGGATATGCCGTTAATCAATTGTGCGAAAAAGAGATCCATGATTTCACCCCTACATTGCCTTTAACACGGTCACAAGTTAAACAGGAAGAGGGGGGAACATCCCCCCTTCCTCCGTCAACCTACACCCAACACCATTACCATTAATTGGGAGCAATCTTAGTCTTGAGCACTTGGTTGCCATCGAGCATCTCGATGATGGCAATTTCTTTCACCGGGTTGTGGAACTCGTCAAAGCTCATGGTACCTGTTACCGCTTCAAAATCCTTGGTATTGGCCAGAGCAGTCTTGATGGCTTCAGGATCAGCGGAGCCGGCCCGGTTGATAGCATCAGCCAACAGGTAGGCAGCATCATAACCAAGAGCAGCAAAGGAATCGGGCGCATCGCCGTATTTGGCTTTGTAAGCCTCAACAAATTTTTGTACTTTGGGATCCTGGTCTTGGGAAGAATAGTGGTTGGTAAAGAAGGTATTGTTCAGGTTCTCCGCACCGGCGATTTTGACCAGGTCCGGGGAATCCCAACCGTCAGCACCGACAAAGGGAACATTTAAGCCCAGCTCTCTCGCCTGGCTGACGATCAAAGCTGCTTGTTGATAATAACCGGGCAGGTAAACCACTTCGGCGCCGGCATCCCGGAACTTGGTTAAGGTCGGGCGGAATTCCTTGTCCGTATCAACATATCCTTCCTCAGCCACAACGGTACCACCCAATTTGGTGAACTCTTCCTTGAAGACCTTGTACAAACCTTTACTGTAGTCATTGGTATTATCGTAGTAGACAGCGGCCTTCTTCAGGCCCAGGTCATTGTAGATAAAGCTTGCCGCCACAATTGCCTGGGGCGGATCGATAAAGCAGGTTCTAAAGATGTAATCCCTGGTTTGCCCTGTTTGCGGGTCCACCGTCACGTCCGGTGAAGTAGCCGATGTAGTTAACAGGGGCACTTTGTATTCCGTCGCCACCGGAATGGCAGCCAGGGTATTACCGGTAGTGGCAGGGCCAAGATGAGCCACTACTCCTTCGTCCGCGATCAACCTGGTGGCCACACTGAGGGATTCCGCGTTGTCTGATTTATTATCCAAAACAATGGGTTCGAGCATCCTGCCGCCTAAAACACCACCGGCAGCGTTAATCTCCTCAATAGCCAGCAAGATCCCGTCTTTGCTGTGGGTGCCGTAGGTTGCTACAGCGCCGGACAGCTCATAGTTAACTCCGACTTTAATGGGTTCACCGCCGCCGGAAGCATCGCCCTGTGACCCTTCAGAAGACGGCGCAGGTTGAGAGGATTGACCGCCTCCCCCACAGCCAATGGCGATGCCGGCCACAAAAGTAAGCAACACCACCATAACCAGCCATTTACTAATTTTTTTCATATCTTCCCCTCCTTAAAGTTTCCCCTTGAATTCCTCATGGAAAGAAAAGCAACTTCTTTCGGTTGGGCTTCACCTCCCCGGAGAATTAAAGACTGCTGCGCATCAGCAGTTGGAAAAACGAGACAGGAAGACCGCCTTCCCGGCATCCTTTTCTCCTTTAACACATTAATAAAATTATATAATGGGTCAAATCAGGTGTCAATCCTTGGCCCGCCTCATCTCCTCCCTTACAGAATTTGCATTTCATCAGGCGTCACCGTTAATTTCTCCACGCCCGTGGCAGTGACCAGGTAGGTGTTTTCAATGCCGGCCACTCCCACTCCGGGAAAGACAAATTTGGGCTCCAGGGCAAATACATGTCCTTCCGCCAGGGGTACCTCCACCCCTTTGGCAATTACCGGCCATTCATTCACTTCCAGGCCCACCCCGTGCCCGATAAAAGTGACCGGCTTGCCGTACCCCATGAAGTGCTCCGCCAGGCCCGCCCGGGCAGCAATACCCAGGGCTTCTTCATAGATTTCGGCCCCGTTTGCCCCCGGCTTAGCTCTTTCTTCCACCATGTGCTGTACCTCCAGGGCCACTTGAAATGCTTTCGCCAATTCACTGGGAGGTTTGCCGAGGCAATACATCCTGGTCTGATCCACCATGTATCCGGTATAATTGCCCATGGAATCGACGCTGATCACTTTACCGGGCGTGATCACGGCCCCGCACGGGCCCTGGGGGTACAAGGGAGACAGCCCCTGGCCCCCGAGAGGAGTATCATAACAAGTCGGCACCGCCGCTTCCGGCCCTACCAGAACTTGTCCAATAAAGAGCTCCATGTTGAGCCCCCGGAACCTGGTAAAACCGTAATGGCCCCGCCGCCGCGCTTCGTATTCGAACTTGGCGGCTAAGGCCAAGTCCGTCATCCCCTCTTGGATCAAACCCGGTATGGCGGCAAATACTTCCCCGTGGACCAGCCCTGATTTTTTGACCAGGGCGATTTCATAATCCGATTTGACCGACCTGACCAACCTGGTCAGGTGGCTGGCATCTTCGATGGCTACCTCTGGACCCAAGATTTTTTGATAGCGGAAATAATCCTTCGCCGGCAGCACATCCAGTTCCATACCCAGGCGTTGTGGCCGGTGCCCGTAGGCCTTAAGGACAGCCCCGAGACTGCGCAAACTGTCCAGGGATAGGACCTGGGTCAGCGCCGACTCGCGCCTGGCCCGGTTAAGGTCTTTGCGCACCAGGAGCAACGGTTCCCCTGCCTGTGGTATGTACAGGCACCCGTTGGGCACGGTCCCGCTGAAATAATACAGGCTGGTGTTCTCCACTATTAAGGCGCCGTCTAACCCTGCCCGGCCCAGCTGCTCTTGCAGCCCGGCTGTGCGCCGGGCCAGTTCCTCCGCCGGCACATGGCTGTAATCCAACGATTCACACCTCCATAATAGTCAATAGTCAGAATTTCCAGTAAAATTCTTCGCTATGTGGCAGAAAATTCCTCCTCTAACCTGCCGGGAATTATGTATTCAAAGGACACAGAAGTTCCATCCCCCTGTGTCCTGCTAATAGCTCCCCTAGCTCGGCTGGCTGTAATTAAGTTTATCCCCTACACTGGACCTGGTCAAGGGTTTGTAAATATCGGTACCCTCGGGAAGATAATCCCATCGTTCCCCTTCGATTAAGATTTGTACTTGATGCACTCCGGGCAGGCTGGTTAAGGTGTAAACCAGGGAATTGACCAGCTGCTTCTCAAAGGCGCTGCCTCCTCCATAGCCCACAAATTCCCGGCTGAAATTCACGGTTAATAATTTTTCCGTCTCCTGCCATTCCAGGCTGAGGATCTTGGTACCGCTCCACAGCACATGATTAAGGCTGCTGTCTTTCGGCGGTCCTTGGGCCAACAACTCCAAAGCCTCCTGGGCTTTTTCCGGTACCGTTAAGCCCGCCGGAATGGCGTAAGTCAGGGGCACCAAAAACATGGCGTTTTCATCGCCAAAGAATACCCGGATCTCGTCCTGGCCTTCCTGTTTTTTGCCCGTCAAGTTGACCCCGTGCTCCTTTTGCAGGGGTTGATCCAGGGTTACCCCGTGGAGTTCCTTGATAGGCTCCCCGTCAATGGAAAGCTGCACGCGTTTTACTTCCGGCAGTTCCGCCAAAGTATAGGTGAGGGATGCCAGGGCGAGCTCTACTTCCTGCTCATCCTTTAATTGCAAGAAATCCTGGGTTAGGTCCAGGTAAACAGTACCGCTGTTGGCGGAAAAATAGATATCCCTCAGTTTCGTTCCCTCAGGAATGGTGGGCGCCACGAAATCGTTATTGGGGCCTGCCAGCAGCTTTTCCACCGCTACTTTAGCTACTTCTTTCGTTGGGTTGATATCAATGGTTACCGGCACCAAATATGCTTTATCAACGGTGGCAAAATATATTAAAACCTGACTCCGTTCACTGGACAGGACTAACTGCCTCTTGCCGTTGGTCGTTATTTCACTGCGGCCGTCATCTTGAGGGCCGGCGGATCTGGCACGTAAACCGCAACCAGCCGTCAAGAAAACCAGCAGCAATAGAATGAGCACCACCCAAAGCCGCTTTCTCCGCATGACGGTCAGCCAATTATGCTCCATGTCAACCTAGGCTTAGTCGTAACAAAACCTAGGGGTCACCTCCTTGATGCTAGCTGAAATCGGCTTAAACAAGTATTCTATTCTCTTCACGGCTCTTTAATTCCTGCTATTTAGGTGTTTCCAATTACCTGGCAATATATACTTGCCGGGCTTTCACCAAAACCGCAGCCAGTACCACCAAATTCAAACAACCAAAAAACGGGTATATGGTCTTAATTAATACGGAGAAACCAATCCTGCTCAGCAAAGCGGCGCCGGTCAGCAAAAGGATTACCGTCACCGGATAGGACAATTGCCGGGCCGTTAATCTTAAAGCCAGCCCCATGGCATCGACCATGGCCGAGGTCAGCATGGCTAACCAAAGCACGACGGCATAACCAAGGCCCACCGGGAAAGATTGCTGCCTGGCCAGGTACAAAAGGGGCACTTCCACCTGCTCAACCACCTGGTGATGCTCCAACAGCACCGCACACAGCAGCCAAGCAAGCATCCCCAACAGGATGCCGCCGAGCAAGACGGCACGGGTACCTTCATGCCGGTGAGTATTAGCAAAACTTACTAAAATTACCATCCCGCTAATCATATTATATGAAACATACAGCAACGCTGACAGCAGCCAGGATCCGTCACCCGTCATGCCGTCAGGGAAAGAAAAACGGCTTCCTCCTTGCCAGGCCGAGCCGGCCACGATCAAGATCCCCAAAATCATGGCAGGCACCAGCAGGGAGTTAAAAGCCAGTACTCCTTCCCGCTGGGCCAGCAGGACACATAACAGGATCAGTGTGCTGGACAACACCCCCATCCAAGCCGGCAGGGCAAAATACTCTTGGAAGGCTGCCCCACAGCCGGCCAGCATGATGACCAAACCGGCAAACAGGTAAAGGGACAGCCACCCATCTACCACCGTACCGGCCTTTTTTCCCAGCAAGAATGCCAGGAATTCATGGTATGAATTAACCCGGTAATGTGCTGCCAACCGGAAGATCAGCATCCCTACGAGCATAAACCCCGAGCCGGCCACCAGCGTACCCCACAAACCGGCCCGGCCGAAAGAAACGAAAAATTGCATCAATTCCTGCCCTGAGGCGAACCCGGCACCCACAACCGCCGCCACATAGGTCAGGGATAAGGCCCACACCTTGCCCATCTTATACACGGCTTGCTGCAACTCCTTTGCCAATGAAATATGGCTTCTTTCTAATCCTATGCCGCTTTAGCACTAATTACATCCGCCAGTATAAGATCTCCAATTTTTACATATACTAAATACCAAAACCGGAAAGGAGGCTGATTATGTCAAGGATGCCATATCAATTGAGTCGTCCTGTGGAAACATCAGCACTTATGCCGCCTCCAAAAATCAAATGCCATCACGAAGAACCTTACCTGATCACCCGGTTGGGACGAGCCCTCCAGCAGCATTTAACGATTCTCGACCCCACAGGCTTAAGGAAACGGGTGATTGTTTGCATAGGTACGGATCGCTCCACCGGTGACAGCCTGGGACCGATCGTAGGAACCCGTTTAATCGACCTGGGCACACCTGTCACTGTTTACGGTACCTTGACCAAACCGGTGCATGCCACTAACTTGCAAGAAACGCTGGACGAGATTTACTCCTGCTTCGACAGCCCCATCGTCATTGCCGTAGACGCCTGCCTGGGCCGGTCCGAAAGCGTCGGTTCCATTACCCTCGCCTCCGGGGCCCTCAAACCGGGCGCCGGGGTTAACAAGGAGCTGCCTCAAGTGGGCGATATTCATTTTACCGGTATTGTAAACGTGGGAGGTTACATGGAGTATTTCGTACTGCAAAATACCAGGTTGGGCCTGGTGTGGAAAATGGCTAATGTCATCGCCGCCAGCATCCACCATGGTTTACTCCTCACCCATGCGCAGCAAGCCGCGGAAACCGGTACGACACCCGGCCTCCAGTAAAGATATTGGCAGCAGGTCATAGGAACAAAGCATACCTGCTGCCAAAAGAATTTTATGCCTGCCCCGCTTTCAGTTCCGTTTTTGCCGGGGCCGGTTTCTCCGCCTTGTCCATTTGACAGGTACCCTGAAAAACAGCCCCGTCATCGATGACTAGACTGCTGACCTTGAGGTCACCGACAATCCTGGCCGTATTAGCTAACTCCAGTTTTCCGCTGGCCACCACATTACCTTGCATGTGACCGGCAATTAATACATTGCGGGCATAGATGTTGCCTTCTACCCTGCCCGTGTCTCCCACGACGATATCTCCTTTGGTGCTGATATCCCCTTGTAATCCCCCATCAATCCGCACGCTGCCTTTGGCGGCAATTTTGCCGGTAAAGACTGTATCGGCACCGATAATCGTGTCTATTTCGCCGTAGGATTGGGCGTCCCGTTTGCGCAGCATTACTTAATGTTACCTCCTCGGGTCACTGCTTTAATATAGTCAATGGATCTATGTACTGGCCGTCTTTCATAATGCGAAAATCCAAATGGGCCCCGGTGGAACGGCCGGTGCTGCCCACCCTGGCCACAATTTGTCCTTTCGTTACTTCCTCTCCCACTTTGACCAGCAGGCGCGAATTATGAGCATACTGGGTCTGGTACCCGTTACCATGGTCAATCACCAGTACCCTACCCCAGCCGCTCCGGTAACCGGCAAAAATCACTTTGCCGCTGGCGGCGGCTTTCACCGGCGTACCTGCCCTGGCTGCAATGTCAATTCCTTCATGAAACTCCCTGCCGCGATTGGTAATGGGATTCTTCCTCCACCCAAAGGTGGAAGTAAGCCGTCCTTCCACCGGCCATAAATCGGGGACGGTGGACAGGTACTCCAGCCTTTCTTCCACTTCCACCAGCAGTCGTTCCATTTCCATGGCCTTTTTTTCTGCCTTTTCCTGCAGTTCTTCATAATTTTCTGCTATCTGGTGCACCAGTTGGAGACTCTGCTCGGCGCCCCGGCCTGCCTGCCTGGAGGTGTTGACGGTGGTCAGGCGTTGTTCCAAATCCTCCCACCTACCGGCATCATAATTGTCCTGCTCCAAATCGAACTGCAAAGGCTCCAGGCTCCCGCCGGAACCGGCCAAACCTGCTTCGTCCCGGGATGTCTCCAACCCAACCAGGGAGCGCACTTTCCGGTCCAGTTCATCGAGCATGTGCAGCTTGGTTTCCATGGCTTGCGCTTGCCGCTCCAGCTCTTTAATTTGCCTGGCTTGATACTCGTTAATGGTCTCCAGTACCTTCAATGACGCCACTTCTTCCTGGTAAGTAAAGTAGCCGTAGGCAAAGAAGATCATGCAGCCCAAACCGAATAAGCTGAAAAAGGTCATAAGCGGTACGAGGATCACGGGTATGCGCCATTTCCGCATGGAGTTTTCATTGTTGGGGATTAAAAGCAGGGTGTAGTATTTTTGTTTCTTGGAACGGCCGTCTATCTTGGGCCATTTCCTGTTCAAGATGCGCCCTCCTCTCCCTGATAAGCCAGCCAACTGCTCAAATTGGGATCCTGCCTCGCCCGGTCCAGGGCTAACCGTTCTTCCTCCGTCAGGCGGTAGCGAGACTGTCCTTTTCTAATCGGCTTGGCAAAAAGGCGGCACTCATCCCGGCCGTAAAGGCTGGTTAAAACCACCCCGTCGTCCTGGCTGTCCAGCAGCGCCAGGGAAAAGCTCTGGTCACTGCCCTGATCTTGAAATGCATTGTACCTGACGATACCTACTTTTTGGATAGCAGAGGCAAGCGTCTGTTCCAGTTCTCCGGTTTTCTTTTCCAAAGCCTCAATCCTGGTGAAATATTCCCTCACTTCTGCGCGGTGCTTGATGATCAGTTCCTCAACGTTGCCTGTATGTATACCGGCCAGTAACTCTAAGTATTGGCGGCGAAATTTCTTATTGGCTCTGCGTTCGAGGAGAAAAAGTACTAAAAAAAGCAGGTTAACCAGCACAAGACATGCGAGTAACATTGCTTGATTATAATCCATCTTGGACAAGAACTGCTGCAATGCCGGTATGGTTTCCAAATCCATGGACTGACAATCCTCCTCAATTCTGCCTTGGTTACTATTCCACATGGAGGGCAAGTTTTCCTTTTTTCTGCATACTTTTTAGGCTTGTCTAATCCGTGGGAAATTGATGCATTATTGATATAATTTGTCAATAGTTCCATCCTTATTTAAAGAAAGAAAGGCACCACATCAGCCCCATGGCCACAAAAACCGCCGGCAGTAAGTTGCCTACTTTAAACTTTTTAATGGACAACAGGTCCAGCCCAATGGCAAAGATTAATAAACCGCCCACCGCGGTCATTTCCGTCACCACCGCCTCCGTCAAAAAAGCCCCCAGCCAATGGGCCAGCATGGTGATGCTGCCCTGGTAAACAAAAACCGTGATAGCGGCAAAAGCCACGCCCCAGCCTAAAGACGAAGCCAGGATAACGGCGGACACCCCGTCCAGCAGGGATTTGGCATACAGGGTGGTATGCTGCCCTGTCAGACCGCTTTCCAGGGAACCCATGATGGCCATGGCGCCGACACAGTAAAGGAGGCTGGCACTGACAAATCCCTTCACAAAGGTTGTTTCTCTCCCGCCGTTGGACACCAGTCTTTCCATGGCTTGTCCCATTCTTTCCAGCTGGGTTTCCAAAGCCAGCAGTTCCCCCAGTATGCCCCCTAGGACCAGGCTGACCAGTACTACCAGGATATTGTCGGTGGTAATCGCCATGGTCAGGCCGATCAAGACCACCCCAAGCCCGATGGCCTGCATGACCACCTGCTGCATTTCTTCTTTGAGGGCACTACCTGCCCACCTGCCTAAAGCAGCTCCGACCACAATCGCCACCGTATTAACGATCGTCCCTAACACCGTCTTCTCTCCCATCTTGCCTGTATTTTTGATATCTCTTATTTAAGTATAAACCCTGCTGTCAAGACCGGACCCTCCCTGGCGAAAGCTCACAAAAAAAGACAGGGTGTTCCCTGCCTGCGTATAAACGGGTTTATTTTTGTGCATCATACATTTCATCGTCAATGGTGAAGAATTCTCCCGGTTTAATGGTAATCAAACCTTTGTCCCACAATTCTTTTGCTACTTCGTATAAGGAGGATCGCTGTTGCTCCGGTAGTCTGGCTACAAATTCATTGATTTGTTCAGGCGGCACATTGTTCACAAACTTGACCCCGCCGTACTTGAGAATATACTCTTTGGGCAACGGTCTTCCCTCCTAACAGGATTTATTATTAAAATGACCCGGTTTTTAATTAATATTCCCTAGGAGTGGCATTATTTCTCAAAAATAATCTTTCTTTGCCGCTTTTTATTCCATTTTTTGTATTCATCCCAAAGAGCTTTTCTCCCAATAGGGCGGGCCTCAACCGGGCCTGCCGGTCAGTGGAAAAGTATTGCTGCCACTTAATGCCGCCCAACGGGCCGTCTTTTCCCTGCCGTACT
Organism: Clostridia bacterium; assembly: GCA_012840125.1. Taxonomy (NCBI): domain Bacteria; kingdom Bacillati; phylum Bacillota; class Clostridia; species Clostridia bacterium. The sequence continues at coordinate 23,541 of DULZ01000041.1, forward strand.
GCCTAACCCTCCGGATCATCCAACTCAAGCACGGCAAAGCCCATTTGCGGATCCACCTTTCTCCTCCCTTTAACCTGCAGCAATTCAAGAATGATCGCTTCGCCAATCTGCCACACTTTTACTCCTTCCCTGGTGCAGCCGGTAAGGGTGTCCTTTTCCCTACCGCAGGCGGCATGCAGGTGCAGTTTCGGTTTTCCTTCTTCATTGAGAAAGATAGTGCCCGTCCCCACGGCTTCACTGACGCCCCATAATGGTTCAACCATGATTTTCGGTTTTACCTGTGTTCCGTCCTCCGGACCGACCACCAGCTTGCTGCCGCTATCGGCCCCGCCGAGGAAATGGACCAGGGCACTGCTGATATTTTGCACCTGGGCAAATTCTTCGATCACATCGGGAATGACATCCCCGTGTTCCAACCTGAGCACAAAGATCCGCCCCAGCTTTGCTTCTCGATACTGCATTTTCATCCCTCCCGGTTCTGCTTCTCAAGATACACGGATTTCCTACCACCGTCCCCTTGGCGGGCATATCTCCAGGCGCCGGCTCCGGTGATCCTGTTATCGCCGCCGGTAACGCCCGGGCCGCTAACAGCACATCCGCCGGCCAGGCATGATTCTCAATGGTCACCGGCAAGACCGCCCGGGCCCAAGGGTTCCCGGCTGACTCCTGTGTTCTGACAGTATTACTTTTCTGCTTGCACTCCTTTGGATAAAGGGTTTCCCGCCCAGGCCCACCTGGGCGGGACCCAAAGATGACGCCGGTCGCACTTGCCACTCCGGCGTGCCGTCACTTCCATCGCCGCCGGGGCCGCCATCTTGGCGTTTTTGCCGGAAATGTTTCACGTGAAACACGCCAGGGGCAATAAAAAGAAAACCGGTGTTAGCACTGCCAGCACCGGCACCAGTCCCCGGCTCCAATAAAACCCCGGAAGTCAAAAAGCCCTCCTGCTACCAAAAACATCTATGGCCAGCCGGCCCAACCTGCCTCTCCAACACCTTTAATACATAAGCATCAGTGTTTCACGTGAAACAGCCTATGGGTCCTCCAAAAGGAATTCCAACACCCGGCTCAAATCCTCCGGGCTGTAGTATTCAATGATAATACGCCCCTTCTCTCCTCGCTGGTCAATCTCCACCTTCGTGCCCAGTTTTTCCCTCAACCGTTCCTGGTAATCCAACACCAAGGTTTTCTCCAGCGCCGGATATATCTCTCTTTTCCTGGCAGGCCCCTTTTCTTCCCCGGCCAATGCTAAGATCCCTTTCACCAGGGCTTCACACTGCCGCACCGACAAGCCTTCCCGTACAATTCTCCGGGCCAGGTTAACCTGACCTTCTTCCGGCAGCGGCAGCAAAGCCCGGGCATGGCCGACGGAGAGTTCCCCGCTGGCCACCATGGCCTGCACCGGTACCGCCAGGTGCAGCAAGCGCATTAAATTAGCGATGAAAGGACGGCTTTTACCCACCCTGGCGGCCACTTCTTCCTGGGTGAGACCGTATTCCTCAATTAACGCCTTGTATGCTCTTGCCTCTTCCAGGGGGTTCAAATCCTCCCGCTGGATATTCTCAATCAAGGCTATTTCCAGCAGCTGCTGATCGCTGTAGTCTTTGATGAGCGCTGGGATGGTCTTTCTGTTCAGCAGCCGGCAGGCCCGCCACCGGCGCTCCCCGGCCACTATCTGGTAGCCGCCCCGCGGCAGCTTCCGCACAATGATGGGCTGGATTACACCCTTTTCTTCAATGGAAGACGCCAACTCCTTTAACGAGTCCTCGGAAAAATGCCGCCGCGGCTGCCGGTCATTGGGAACGATCTCATCAATAGCCAGTTCCACCACTTTCCCGGTGTCCCCGCTGCTGTCCGTCAGGCTGAAATTGCTAGGCAGCAGCGCTTCCAAGCCTTTCCCTAAACCTCGCTTAGCCATGGCTGATCACTTCCTTTGCCAACTCCATGTAAACCTCAGCTCCTTTGGACCGAGGGTCATAGGTGATAATCGGCTGTCCGTGACTGGGCGCCTCACTCAAGCGGACGTTACGGGGGATGATGGTTTTCATTAATTTATCTTTAAAATGTTCCTTCACTTCCTCCACCACCTGAATGGACAGGTTCGTGCGCGCATCAAACATGGTACACACCACACCCTCCAGGTCTAGCTCCCCATTCAGGTGCTTTTTCACCAGCTGCACCGTATTCATCAGCTGGCCGAGCCCTTCAAGAGCATAATATTCGCACTGAATGGGTATCAGCACGCTGTCGGCTGCCGTCAAAGCATTGAGGGTGAGCAGTCCCAGGGAGGGAGGACAATCCAGCAAGATATAATCATACCGGTCTTTCACCGGCTGCAGCGCTTTTTTCAGCTTCGTCTCCCTGGAGATGGCCGCCACCAGCTCAATTTCCGCCCCGGCCAGCTGAATGGTAGCCGGTACGATATCTAGATTCTCCACATCCGTAGGCACGATCACGCTCTCCATGGGGATATTGTTGATCAAGACATCATAAATGCAGCGATCCGTCTTAAGCCGGTTAATACCCAGCCCGCTGGAGGCATTGCCCTGGGGATCGTTGTCCACCAGCAGCACTCTCTTACCCAACCGCGCCAGGCACGCACCCAAGTTAATCGCCGTGGTAGTCTTTGCTACGCCTCCCTTTTGATTAGCAATTGCGATGACCCGACCCATTTCCATCACCTTTTTCCCATAGATCTCCCCTCACTGGCTTATACATTCCACGTCCCTTAAACTTCTTCCTGCCCTCAAGTAAAAAAAGCTGGACCGGCAAGACAGGTCCAGCTCAGGCGTTTAGTTTACCTTGGCCCTAGAGGCCGTTTCTCCGGTAAGCCGCTGCGGCGAGGGTATGGTGCTGGCGTGGGATTAATCTTTTTGACGGCGATCAAGGAACGGGCATCCCCGCTGATGGGTAACGGGTAGCTATATACTTCCTCTACCTGCCCTCCTAAAATTCCCAGGGCTTCCTCAGCCTGAGCCAGTTCTGCTTGAAAACTGGGACCCTTAAAGGCATAGAAATAACCGCCCACCCTTACCAACGGCAAACAGTATTCCGCCAGCACAGGTAAACCGGCCACCGCCCTGGCCACCACGATCCCGTAATGCTCCCGGTGTTCCTCTTGCCGGCCCAGGGCTTCAGCCCGGCTGTGCAGGGCCTGTATACCTTCCAGCTCCAACTTTTCCATCACCAGGGCCATAAAATTCACTTTCTTTTGCACCGCATCCACTAAAAGAAACTGCCGCTCCCGCTGCCAGATCTTTAACACCAGGCCGGGAAAACCGGCGCCGGCCCCCAGGTCCAGAATATCACCGGGTACATGCCAATGGATGTATCGCCCGCCGGCCAGGGCATCGAGAAAATGCTTCACGGCTATTTCCCGTGAATCTGTGATAGCGGTTAAATTGATCCTTTTATTCCAATCCAACAGCAGTTCCAAGTACCGTTGACACTGGTCCAACTGCTTAGGGGTAAAATCCATCTTTAATTCCGCCAACCCTTTTTGCAACACCGCCAGGAAATCACTCATGTTCCTTCCGCTTCCTTCTCCTTTGTTCCAGGTAAACCAGCAGCACATTGATATCAGCCGGGGAAACGCCGGCAATCCGGGCCGCCTGCCCCAGGGACCGGGGCCTGATTTCCGCCAGCTTTTCCCGAGCCTCTAAAGACAACCCGCTCATGCTGCCGTAATCCAAGTCCGGCGGCAGCTTCTTGCTTTCCATCTTATTAAACCGCTCTACCTGCTGCATCTGTTTCTGGATATATCCTTCATACTTAATCTGGATCTCTACTTGCTCTGCAACTTCCGCCGGCACCTGCCCATCCCCGGCAAACTCTGCTAAATCGCCGTAGCTCAATTCCGGCCGTTTCAGCAGGGACGCCAGGGAAGCAGGCTGCTTTAAAGGACTGCTGCCTTTTTGCACCAGTACTTCATTGATCCGCCCTTCTAAAGGCGACACCAGGATGCTCTGCCAGCGCGTTATTTCCCTGTCGATGGCCTGCTTTTTGGCCAGGAAAGCTTCATAGCGCTCATCCGTGACCAGGCCCACCGCCCGGCCTATTTCCGTCAACCTTAAATCAGCATTGTCATGCCGGAGCAGCAGCCGGTATTCAGCCCGGGAAGTCAAAACCCGGTACGGCTCCGTGATATTCTTTGTCACCAGGTCATCAATCAGTACTCCGATATAAGCCTCGGAACGCTTGAGAATCATGGGTTCCCGCCCCTGGACCAGCAAGGCGGCATTGATGCCGGCCACCAGCCCCTGTGCCGCCGCTTCCTCATAACCGGAAGTCCCGTTAATCTGACCGGCAGAAAACAACCCGGGTATTTGCTTCACCTGCAGGGTCAAATCCAACTGGTAGGGCAGGATGTAATCGTACTCGATGGCATAGCCCGGCCTAATAATCTCCACCTTCTCCAACCCGGGAATGGTCCGCAGCAGTTCCAGCTGCACATCCTCCGGCAAACCGGTGGTTATGCCCTGCACGTAGACCTCCTGGGTATGGAGCCCCTCCGGCTCCAGGAACACCTGGTGGCTGGTTTTCCCGGCAAACCGCATGATCTTATCTTCAATGGAAGGACAGTACCTGGGCCCGGCTCCTGCAATATCGCCGCTGTAAATCGGCGAACGGTACACATTATCCCGGATAATCCGGTGGGTTTTTTCGTTGGTATGGGCCAACCAGCAGGATAAATTCGGCACCGGGATATCCCGGCTGAGGAAAGAAAAATAGGTAGGCGGGTCATCTCCTTTCTGTTCCTCCAACCCCTCATAATCAATGGTGTTCTTGTCCACCCGGGGGGAAGTGTTGGTGGAAAAGCGCCCCAGCTTGATACCCATTTCCTCTAATTGGGGCGACAATCCCTCGGCGGCTAATTGCCCGTTGGGGCCGCCGGTATAGGATGTTTCCCCCAGCAGTATTTTGCCCCGCAGGTAGGTACCGCTGGTTAACACCACTGCCCGGGCCCGGTAAACCAGCCCGGATTTCACCCGCACCCCGGCGATTTTTCCCCCGTCCAACAGTATTTCCTCAACAATGCCTTGCTTCACCGTCAGGTTTTTCTGGTTAAATAAGGTTTGTTTCATTTTCTCCTGGTAAAGTTTTTTATCACTTTGCGCCCGCAAGGCCCTTACCGCCGGCCCCTTAGCGGTATTCAACATCCTGATCTGAATTGCCGTTAAGTCAGTATTGATACCCATTTGACCGCCCAGGGCGTCAATTTCCCGGACCAAATGCCCCTTGGCGGGACCCCCCACCGCCGGGTTACAGGGCATCAGCGCAATCTGATCTATATTGAGCGTAATTAGCAGCGTATCACAGCCCAGGCGGCTGGCGGCCAGGGCTGCTTCACAACCGGCATGACCGGCCCCGACCACAACCACATCGTAACTGCCTGCAATGTAGCTCATAACTTCATCCTTTCTCCCTGCTTATTTGCCGATGCAGAACTCCGCAAAAATCCGGTCCAGCACATCCTCACCCACGGTTCTACCATTAATTTCCCCCAACGCTTCCCAAGCTGATCGTAAATCAATGGTCAAAAAATCTTCCGGCATGCCTTTATGTAAAGCCCTTAAGAATTCCTCCAGGTGATCCATTGCTTTCTGCAGGGATTCCCTGTGCCGCAAGCGGGAAACCAAGACTTCCTGATCGAATCTGGCTTCTCCCATGCCTACCATGAGCCGCACTTTTTCTTCCAGGGCCGGTAAGCCGTAGCCCGTCAAGGCGGAAATCTCAATAACGGTCTCCTCCCGGTCACCAAACCTTTCCCTTATTTCCCGGAGATCAAGCCTGGCGCTATTTAGATCAACCTTATTCACCAGGATGATACGGGGTACACCTGTTTCCCGGATTAACTGCCAGACCAGTTCATCGTTCCCGGTAATGCCGGCAGCGGCATCCAGCACAAAGAGCACCAGGTCGGCCTCCCTAAGCACCGCTTTCGTTCTTTCGACGCCGATTTTTTCCACTAGATCTTCCGTCACCCGGACCCCGGCCGTATCAACCAGCTTTAACGGAACGCCTCCTATATCTATAAACTCTTCAATCAAATCCCTGGTAGTGCCGGGAATATCCGTGACAATGGCTCTTTCCCGGCCCAGGAGGGCATTAAGCAAACTGGACTTCCCTACATTTGGTTTTCCTAGAATGACGGTTTTTAAACCCTCTTGCAGTACCCGTCCCTTGTCAAATCCCGCTGCTAGTTTGGTCAAGCGCTGCAGCACGGCCCGGGCGGTCTCTTCCATCTCCCCGGCCCCCATGGCCTCAATCTCGTCTTCCGGAAAATCTATCGCCGCCTCCAGGTGAGCCAGGATGCGCAGCAGCTCCTCCTGGCAGCTATCGATTTCTTGGGATAATTTACCATCCAACTGGGAAACTGCCATTTGTAACCCGGCCAGGCTCTTGGCCCGGATTACATCTATAATGGCCTCGGCCTGGGCCAGATCAAGTTTGCCGTTTAAGAACGCTCTTTTGGTGAATTCACCGGGTTCCGCTAATCTTACCCCGGCCCGCAAAACCCCTTCCAACACCGACCGGACCACGAAAAAACCGCCATGACAGTGGATTTCCGCCATGTCCTCCCCAGTATAGCTGCGGGGCTGCCGCATGACCGTCACCAGCACCTGATCTAAGATCTCATCTGTACCGGGTCCTTTCCGGATGTAACCTAAATACAGTTTATGGCTCACCCTTTGGTTCCAGTGGCCCTGGTTCTTGGGAACAAACAGCTGCTCCACCACTCTCTCGCTATCAGGACCGCTGATCCTGATAATACCGATGCCGCTTTCACCCACGGCCGTGCCGATGGCTGCAATAGTATCTTCCATGTTTTACACCTACCTCAAGTGCAGTCCCACTTCTTATTATAAATCAGCCGCTCATCTATCATGTGACAAAAACTGCCTAAAAACCTCGAAAGAAAACCCAGCAAAGCTTCTTGCTGGGTTCTTGACACCGTCATTTTAAACTGATGATTACCTTGCGATAAGGCTCCTGCCCTTCACTGTAGGTTTGAATGTCCGGATCTTCCTGCAGGGCCGTATGAATGATGCGGCGCTCTTGGGGACTCATGGGCTCCAGTACCACCCGCCGCCCGGTCCTTTTGGCTTTGTCCGACAACTTGCGTGCCAGTTTGACCAGGGTCTCTTCCCGCCGCTGCCGGTAGTTTTCCACATCCAGCACGATATGGACCCGGTGGGTCAGCTTCTTGTTCACTGCCAGGTTGCACAGGTACTGAATGGCATCCAGCGTCTCGCCCCGATGGCCGATTAAAATGCCCAGGTTTTTCCCATAACAAGATAAGTAATAATACTTGTCTTTCTTACTGGCTTTAATCTCCGGCTGAACTCCAAGCTTCTTAAAGATGGGCATTAAGAAATTCCGCGCCAATTCCACCGGATCTTCCTTCACCTTAATTCTCACCTTGGCCATTCTCGACCCGATAATACCGAAGAGCCCCTTCGACGGCTCTTCCAACACCTCCACCTCAACGGACTCCCGGTCTACTTGCAGTTCTTTTAAAGCCGTCTGTACTGCCTCTTCTACAGTCTTAGCGGTGACCTCTAACGTTTTCATGGTTTAAGCCACTTCCTCCTTTTTCACACCGCCCGGAGCGCGCCGGATGACAAATTGTTCTAAGGCACTCATGATACTATACATCACCCAGTACAGGGAAAGACCGGCAGGGAAACTACGGGCAAACCAGGCCATCATCAGCGGCATCACATACAGCATGGTTTTTTGGGTCTGGTCACCAGGGTTGCTCATGCTGAGTTTACTTTGCAAAAAGGTGAACAAACCCACCAGCACCGGCAGGATCCACGGGTCGGGAGCACCTAAATTCTCTACCCAGAAAAAGGATGCATGATCCAAATTCACATACTCAGGATGCTGCTGGGGATCAAAAAAAGTACGCAGAGAATTAAATAACGCAATTAAAATCGGCATTTGAATGAGCAAAGGGAGGCAGCCGGAAAAAGGATTAACTTTTTCTTTTTGGTACAGCTCCAACATTGCCTGCTGGGCTTTTTGCGGATCATTCTTATACTTTTGCTGCAATTTCTGAATCTTAGGCTGGATCTCCTGGATTTTCTTCATGGAACGAACTTGGTATGCCGATAACGGGAACAATAGGATTTTGACGGCCACGGTGAACAGGAGAATCGCAATGCCGTAATTAGGTATACCAAAGCTTGCCGTCAAGGTGTAAAAAAACTGGATACAACCGGATAGAAAATCTACTAGCGCACCGAACAAACCATTCCCTGCATCACATTACCACAAAAGGTGGCACTTCTGCAGGATCCACCTCCCTAACACAGTTTAATAAACTAAATTGGATCATAACCGCCAGGATGAAAAGGATGGCACTTTAAAATCCTTTTGATGGCCAACAAGCCGCCTTTACGCCAACCGTATTTTTGTAGGGCCAATACAGAGTATTCGGAACAAGTGGGATAAAAGCGGCAGTGCCTGGGCAGTAGAGGAGAAATAAAACGCTGATATAACCGGATAATGCCAATCAAAATACCAGTCATCGCCATAACCCAGCTCTCGTACATAATTTTTCAATTTCTTGTTCGACTAAGTGGTACCTAATTCCTTTTATTTTTTTTCTCGCCACAAAAATTATATCATATCCTTTGGCAAAACGATCCAGATTCAAGCGACAAACTTCGCGCAACTTCCTTTTTATCCGGTTACGCACCACGGCCTTGCCGATCTTCTTGGACACGGTAAACCCAATCCGGGTCTGATCCGATTGGTTTTCCTTCACATACAGCACCAGGTAATATCCCACGTAAGAACGGCCTCGACTGTATACCTCTTTGAACTGAGCATTTCCGGTCAGTCGATATCGACGCTGCAGCAATCCAAAACCCCCGAATATAGTATTATAACCTCTTCTACCTCTGCTCAAACACTAAGGTCCATAAACGGGAAAAAGGCCACCTATGGGGCCTTCTATGCTGTCAATCTCTTTCTACCTTTGGCTCTCCTGGCTTTAATCACTTTACGACCGCCGGCAGTGGACATCCTCTTTAAGAATCCGTGCACCTTTTTATGTTTTCTCCGGTTAGGCTTGTAAGTTCTCTTCAACTCCCTTTCCCTCCTATCTTCCAGGATATTGCCCTCAGGGGATTAAGCCAATACTGCGCAGGCATTGATACATATACGTTATTGTACATTTACCACAACTGTTTTGTCAACTGCGTGCCCTTTCCTCCCGCCGTAAGATAAATCCTTTAATAAATCATAGGGAATTGTGGATAAATTATTACGTTTTTCTCCCTTGTACGAAAGTTATTAACATAATCCACAGAAAGATATCACCAACTTGTTGATAACTGCCCAGGGCACTGGAAAATATTATTGATTCTGTGGATAAGATTTGCTATCATGAAGGTAGCCTTCAACGATTAACCTATAATGTTCCTTTTTTTTTGCACTCAAGCCCCATTTATCTTTTGTCAACAAAATACACAATTTGTTTTTCCACTTACCCACCGCCCTTGTTGTATAACTACATAATAACCAGCCGAATTTCAAGTAAAAATCCACAAGCTTCTGCCCCCAGCAGAGGCTTTTTGTCCCCATTTAGCATCAAGCATCTAAGGAGGCCGTGTCAAAGTGTCTAAACACTGGTTAACCGATCTGTGGTCAAAAACACTGTCTATTCTTAAAGACGACTTGAATCATGAGATTTTCGATATTTGGTTTAAACCCACCGAACCAGTGTTTTTTGACGGAAAACAGCTCGTCGTAATGGTTCCCAACGAGTTTGCCCAGAATTACCTGCGGGATCGCTACTACACCCTCATTAAGAATACCCTGCAGCTCTTGTTGAACCAGGACGTGATCGAAATCCAATTCATTTTGCCCGAAGAAAAGTCCCAATGGGTGGAAATGAACAAGCCGGCCGATAAAACCGGTAAAGCCGCCGGCACTCCTCCGAAACAGGGATGTCTTTCTCAATTAAACCCACGTTATACCTTTAACACCTTTGTCGTGGGCAACTCCAACCGGTTTGCTCACGCGGCTTGCCTGGCGGTAGCCGAAAGCCCGGCGGAGGCATATAACCCGTTATTTATTTACGGGGGAGTGGGCCTGGGCAAAACCCACCTCATGCACGCCATCGGCCACATGATCCTGGCCCGCAACCCCCAGGCTCGCGTCCTGTATGTATCTTCCGAAACTTTTGTCAACGAGTTGATCAATTCCATCAAGGACGACGCCACCGAACAGTTTCGCAACCGCTACCGCAACATCGACGTACTTTTGATTGACGATATCCAGTTCCTGGCCAAGAAAGAAAGGACCCAGGAGGAGTTTTTCCATACATTCAACGCTCTTTACGAAGCCAATAAACAAATCGTGATCTCCAGCGATCGCACCCCGAAGGAGATTCCCACCTTGGAAGACAGGCTTCGCTCCCGGTTTGAATGGGGTCTGATTACCGATATCCAGCCGCCGGATTTTGAAACCAGGGTAGCTATTTTGCGCAAAAAGGCAGAGCAAGACAACCTCAACTTGTCTGACGAAGTGATGACGGCCATTGCCGCCAAGATCCAGTCCAACATCCGGGAACTGGAAGGGGCCTTAATCCGGGTGGCCGCCTACGCTTCCTTGCAAAACAAGACTATCGACAGCGACTTCATCGAAGAAGCTTTAAAAGATTTAATTCCCAATTCTCCGCCGAAAGAAATCACCATCTCCTTGATCCAGCAGTGCTGTGCCGAATACTTTAATTTAAGGGTAGAAGATCTCAAAGCCAAGAAGAGGACCAAAAGCGTGGCTTGGCCGAGACAAATCGCCATGTACCTGGCCAGGGAACTAACCGATGCCTCCCTGCCGAAAATCGGCGAAGAATTCGGGGGCCGGGATCACACCACCGTCTTGCACGCCTGCGAAAAGGTAAGCCTCCAGCTGGAACACGATCACAACCTGGCCAAAACCATCAAAACCCTCAAAGAAAAAATCACCGGGTGAACAGCTGGGGATAAAGCAAAAAACAGCGGCCCGTCATGCACATCTTGTCCACATGAACCCACTCGGCATGAATCAACGACCGCTGGCCTTATCAACTTATCCACAAGTCCTACTACTAAGTCTACTGGATCTTTTATTATGATGAAGATCGTGAACATTCAAGGGAGGTCCTACTTACATGAAGTTCACATGCCCCAAAGACAAGCTCCTGAAAGCCATTCAAATTGTCCAACGAGCGGTAGCTACTAGAACCACCGCTCCTTACTTGAGCTGTATCTTGTTAGAAGCCGGGCCGGACCAGGTGGTTTTCCGCGCCACCGACCGGGAAATCATGATCCAATATGAAATACCGGTAGAAGTTGTCCAAGAAGGCAAAGCCTTGCTGCCCGCCCGCTACTTGGGAGACCTGGTCCGCCGCTTACCCAATATGGACATCACCCTGGAGCAGCAGCTGCCGGACCAAGTCTTTCTTTTCCGCTACGGTAATTCCCAAACCCAGCTCATTGGCATGGATCCGGAAGACTATCCCGCCATGCCTTCCCTGGCATACAACCAGTCTTTCGAAATACAAGCCGGTATTTTTCAAAAAATGGTACACCAGGTGAGTTCCGCTTCCGCTGTGGACAGCATCAGGCCCATTTTTTCCGGCATTTATCTTGAAAGCACCGGGAACCAACAGCTGAATCTGGTAGCCACCGATACCCACCGGTTGGCTTATACCTCCACTAAACTGCCGGTGCCGTTAAACGGGGATCAGCCTATATCCATCGTAATTCCTACTAAGACTTTATTGGAAGTTACCAGGTTAGCGGAAGATGAAGAAAGCATGATCAAAGTTTTCATTGGGGGCAACCAGGTTATTTTTCTCATTGATACCGTCACCGTCGTGACCAGGGTCATTGAAGGCCAGTTTCCCAACTATCGCCAGGTGATCCCGGAAACCTACACCACCCGAATCAAAGCCAATACCCAGCTCCTGTATGAAGGAGTGGACCGGGCTACCCTGCTGGCCCAGGACAGCAACAAATTTGCCAGCAATGTGTTAAAACTTACCACAAAGGGAGAGACTTTAATACTGGAAAGCTTTTCCCAGGAAATCGGCCGGGCTTACGAAGAGATTCCCGTTTTCTTGCAAGGAGAAGAATTGGAAATCCGCTTCAACGGCCGGTACCTGTTGGATGCCCTCAAAGCCGTTGATGCTGAAGAGGTCTACCTGGATTTAACCGGCAACTTAAATCCCGGGGTTTTCCGGCCGGCGGACGGCAGGGATTACCTGTACCTTGTCTTACCGGTGCGCAGTGGCGTATAATAAAAAATTAAGGATAATTTACCTGCCTCGCCAGGCACCCTGAGGGGTGTTTTCATTGTTAATCAAAGAACTGGAACTGGTTAACTATACTAATTTTTCCCAGCAAACGGTTAGCTTCAGTCCCCACATCAATATTTTGACCGGTGCCAATGCCCAGGGCAAAAGCAATTTGATCGACAGTATTTTCTTCCTCGGTTTTGCCCGCAGTCACCGCTATCCTAATGACCTGGCCCTGATTCGTTGGGGACAAAGCTACTTTCGCTTAAGAGGCGTGATCCAGAACAGGCAGGGGTTAATTACCATAGAACATGCCGTCAAGAAAGGCCGGAAGCACGTGAAAATAAACGGCAGTTCCTTAACGAAGATCAAGGATCTTTTGGGGCAGTTTACCACCATTATCTTTACCCCGGATGATCTTACCCTGTTAAAAGGAGGCCCGGAGGAACGGCGCCGCTTCTTAAACCGCCACTTGATCCAGCTCAGCCCGGTTTATTACGATTATTCCTTGATCTACCAGCGGATCCTGCAGCAGCGCAATGCCCTTTTAAAAAAGGGCCCGGCCCATGGGCCGGAAATAGAAATCTGGGATGAAAAATTAAGCCTGTACGGCAGCTTGATTATTCAAGCCCGGCGGGAACTGCTGGCCAAGCTGGCTCCCCTGGCCGGTGAGGTTCACACCCGGTTATCGGGGGGAGAAGAACAGCTGGTGCTCCGGTATGAGCCCAGCGCCGCCGCGGGCGAGGACACACCCCAAGCGATACAAGGGGCCTTGAAAGCAAGTTTATCCAAGCATCTTAAAGAGGATTTAAGAAAAGGCTATACTTCCGTAGGGCCTCACCGGGATGATTTTACCTGCCGTATCAATGGGATTGATGCTCGTGTTTACGCCTCCCAAGGCCAACAGAGGACCGCTGTCTTGACATTGAAACTGGCTATGCTAAAGTTAATGGCAGACGTGACGGGGGAATACCCTGTTCTTTTATTAGATGATGTGTTTTCCGAGCTGGATCAATACCGGAGAGAGTATCTTTTAAATACGGTAGCTCAAACGGTGCAAACCATCATCACGGCCACAGACATAGGTGCTTGGACCGGGCCGGGGATGCAGTTGGCTAAAATTTTTCACGTAAGCCAAGGAAGAATAACATAGAGGTGGAATTAATGTACCTACATATTGGCAATGAAATATCCATTCCCTTACGGAAAATCATCGCCATTATCGATTTGGAGACGGCGGATCCCACCGGCCGGCTGCAGGAGCTGATTGAACTGGCGGAAAGGCAGCAAAAAGTCAACGTGACTGCTGGAAAATCAGATCCAAAATCCTGTATTATTACTGATGACCGGTTATATTTATCCAGCATTTCCGCTTTGACGCTAGCTCGCCGCGCTGAAATCAAGGACAGACTACAGTAGGGAAAGGAGGCCTAAGCGTCGTTGGAAGAAAAAAGAACACCAGCTAGTGCACAGAATTACGATGCCAGCCAGATTCAAGTACTGGAAGGTTTGGAAGCCGTCCGGCGAAGGCCCGGCATGTATATCGGCAGTACTTCCAGCCGTGGCTTGCACCACTTGGTTTATGAAGTGGTGGATAACAGTATCGATGAAGCCATGGCGGGTTTTTGCGATTATGTCGAAGTGATTATCCACGAAGATAACAGTGTTACCGTGAAGGACAACGGCCGGGGTATCCCGGTGGATATTCACCCGCAAATGGGCATTCCGGCCGTGGAAGTAGCCTTAACCACCCTCCATGCCGGCGGCAAGTTCGGCAGCAGCTTGTACAAGGTTTCAGGGGGACTGCATGGCGTCGGCGTTTCCGTGGTTAACGCTTTGTCCGAGTGGCTGGAAGTGAGAGTCAAGCGGGACGGCAACATCTACCACCAGCGCTATGAACGAGGCAAGACCGTTACCCCGCTGAAAATCGCCGGACAAGCCAAGGGAACGGGAACGGAAATTACTTTTAAACCGGATGCCGGGATCTTTGATGAAGTAGACTTCAACTTTGAAACTTTAGCCCAGCGGTTGCGAGAGCTGTCTTTTTTAAATAAAGGCATTAAGATTGTCCTTAAAGATAAGAGACAGGGCCTGAAAGAACAGTTTCTCCACCATGGAGGCATTGTGGACTTCATTAAATACTTGAATAAGAATAAAGATCCCCTGCATCCGAAACCGATCTATTTTGCCATGACCAGGGATAACGTGTTCGTGGAAGTTGGCCTCCAATATCACCTGGGATATACGGAAAACCTGTTTTCCTATACCAATAACATCCACAATACCGAGGGCGGTACCCACGAGGAAGGGTTTAAAAGGGCTTTAACCAGGGTCATTAACGACTATGCCCGCAAGAACAATTTATTAAAAGACAATGAAAGCAATTTGACCGGTGAAGATATCCGCGAGGGCTTAACGGCGGTAATCAGCATCCGGGTGCCCGAGCCCCAATTTGAAGGGCAGACGAAAACGAAACTGGGCAACAGCGAAGTGCGCGGTATCGTGGACTCCATCGTAGGGGAGGGGATGTCCTCTTTTTTAGAAGAGAACCCGCAGGTGGCCAGGAAGATTGTCGAAAAAGCTATCCATGCCTACCGGGCCCGGGAAGCGGCCCGCAAAGCCCGGGAATTAGCCCGGCGCAAGAATGCTTTGGAAGTCTCCAGCCTGCCCGGTAAACTGGCTGATTGTACCGAAAGAGATCCGGCCTTATCGGAAATCTACCTGGTGGAAGGGGATTCCGCCGGCGGTTCGGCCAAGCAGGGACGGGATCGCCGTTTTCAGGCCATCCTGCCGCTAAGAGGAAAGATTCTCAACGTGGAAAAAGCCCGGCTGGACAAGATTCTAAACAGCGATGAAATCAAGGCCATGGTGACGGCCTTCGGCACAGGGATCGGGGAAGATTTCGATATTACGAAAGCCAGGTATCACCGGATTATCATCATGACCGATGCCGATGTGGACGGTGCCCATATTCGCACTTTACTCCTGACGTTCTTTTACCGCTACATGCGGCCTTTAATTGATCACCAGTATGTATATATTGCCCAGCCGCCCTTGTACAGCGTCAAAGTGGACGGCAAAATGCATTATTTCTATTCGGACCAGCAGCTGGAGGAGTTTACCTCCAAGTTAGGGGATAAGAAATACGAAGTCAAGCGATACAAGGGTTTAGGGGAAATGCAAGCGGAGCAGCTGTGGGATACGACCATGAACCCGGAAACGAGAACCCTCTTGGCCGTATCGATTCAAGATGCTATGGCTGCCGATGAAATCTTTACCATCCTCATGGGAGACAAAGTGGAGCCAAGAAGACAGTTTATTGAAGCCTACGCCAAGAAGGTGCGCAATCTGGATATCTAAGGGAAGTGATAATTAAGTGGGACAGTTATTTTTTGGCCATATCGTGCCGGTCAATATCGAAGATGAAATGAAAAACTGCTATATCGACTACGCCATGAGCGTGATCGTCGGTCGGGCCCTGCCCGATGTGCGGGACGGGTTAAAACCCGTCCACCGGCGCATCCTCTATGCCATGCATGAAATGGGCATGACCGCCGACAAACCCCACCGCAAATCGGCTCATGTGGTGGGACAAGTCATGGCTCGTTATCACCCCCACGGGGATGCTGCCATCTATGATGCCATGGTGCGCATGGCTCAGGATTTCTCCACCCGGTATCCCCTGGTGGACGGCCACGGCAACTTCGGCTCCGTGGACGGGGACAGCCCGGCGGCCATGCGTTATACGGAAGTGCGCATGGCGAAGCTGACGGCGGAGCTGTTGGCTGACATACATAAAGAAACCGTAGATTTCATGCCCAACTATGATGAAAGTTTGAAGGAACCGGTGGTGCTGCCGTCCCGTTTCCCGAACCTGCTGGTGAACGGGTCGTCGGGTATTGCCGTGGGAATGGCCACCAATATCCCGCCCCACAACCTGGGTGAAGTCATCGACGGGTTGGTGCTGATGATTGACAGTCCCGATGCACCGGTGGAACAAATCCTCAAGAAAATCAAGGGTCCTGATTTTCCCACCGGGGGCATCATCCTGGGTGTCAAAGGGATCAGGGAAGCCTATTTAACCGGGAAGGGCATCATCAAAGTCAGGGCCAAAGTGAACATTGAAGAGATGTCCAACGGCCGCGAGCGTATCGTGGTGACGGAAATACCTTATCAAGTCAATAAGGCGAAGCTGGTGGAAAGAATCGCTTCCCTGGTGCGGGATAAAGTCATCGAAGGTATCGCCGATCTGAGGGATGAATCCGACCGGAACGGGATGCGCATCGTGGTGGAGCTCAAAAAAGATGTATCATCCCGGGTGGTACTGAACCAGCTGTACAAGCATACCCAGATGCAGGAAAGCTTCGGCATTATCAACCTGGCCCTGGTGGACGGGCGGCCGAAGGTGCTCAACCTGAGAGAAATGCTGTATTACTACCTGGAGCACCAGAAAGAAGTGGTAACCCGCCGCACCAAATATGACTTGGGGAAGGCGGAAGCCAGGGCGCATGTTGTCGAAGGTTTACGCATAGCCTTAAAATACCTGGATCAGGTCATTAAGATCATTCGCGAGTCCCGCAGCCGGGATACGGCCCGGGAAGCGCTCATGTCCAAATTCTCCCTGACCAGGATCCAGGCCGACGCTATCTTGGATATGAGGCTGCACCAGCTGACCGGACTGGAAAGAGAAAAACTGGAACAAGAGTACAAAGAGCTGTTAGAAAGAATATCTTATCTTAAAGAAGTGCTGGCCAATGAAAAAATACTGATGGGCATCATTAAGGATGAGCTGCTGGAGATCAAGCACAAGTACAGTGACCCGCGGCGGACCAGGATCGCCCCGGAAGAGCAGGAAATTGACGTCGAGGATTTAATTGCTGAAGAAGATATCGTGGTTACCGTAACCCACCGGGGCTACATCAAACGCATGCCCCTCAGCGCTTACCGCAGCCAGAAGAGGGGAGGTAAAGGCATCACCGGGCTGACGACCCGGGAAGACGATTTCGTGGAGCACTTATTTGTGGCCACCACCCACCACCAGTTGATGTTCTTTACCAACCGCGGGAAGGTCTATCGCTTGAAAGGGTATGAAATCCCCGAAGCGGGGCGGACCGCCAGGGGTACCGCCGTGGTGAACCTGCTGCCCCTTAGCAAAGGGGAATTCATCAATGCTATTATTCCCGTGGGTGACTTTACCCAGGACGGGTATTTATTCATGGCCACTAAGCAGGGTGTGGTGAAAAAGACGGAGTTAAGCCAATTCATCACTTCCCGGAAGGAAGGATTAATCGCCATTAGCCTTGACCAAGATGATGAGCTCATTGGTGTAAAGCTCACCGACGGGCGGCAAGAAATCATTCTGGGTACCCGGGAAGGGATGGCCATTCGCTTCCCGGAAGAAGAAGTCCGGCCCATGGGACGCAGTGCCAAGGGAGTGAAAGGCATCAGTTTAGCCACCGGTGATGCGGTGGTGGGCATGGATATTGCCCAGGCGGGTGCCGACCTTTTGGTCCTGACGGAAAACGGTTATGGGAAGAGGACCGGTTTGGAAGAGTACCGTTCCCAGGCCAGGGGCGGCAAAGGCATTTTGAATATCAAAATGTCGGAACGAAACGGTAAAGTCATCGGCATCTCAGTGGTGCAGCCCGGGGAGGAGCTCATGATCATCTCCAGTGAAGGGATCATCATCAGGTTGGATGTCGATGGTATTTCCAGAACCGGTCGGGTCACCCAGGGAGTTACTCTCATGCGCCTGGAAAATGACCAGCGCGTGGTAGCGATGGCAAAAGTGATCAACGGGGGTGACTAATGCAGATTGGCCTCTTGTCTCTATCCATTGATCCGGTTTTTGGCAAGCATAACTCTTTGACCTGGACCGGCATAACCACACCGGGGGAGATCTATGGTCTCGACGGCCTGATTCTCGCCGGCAGCAATATCAGGGAGCTGCAAGATTTTCTCGTCAAGAACCGGCTGGTGGATCCGATTAGAGAAAAAGCAAAACAAGGGATGCCCGTGTGGGGGATTCAAGCGGGCCTGTACTTAATGGCCAAGAGGAGATCCGGCAGTTCTTTGGCCGCCCTGGATTTAATGGATGGGACGGCCGCCTGCAGTACGGAAGGGGCGAAGTTTACCGTGCCCCTTCATATCCAGGCTCTGGGGCCGGAACCGGTCTGCGGTATCTTTGACCGGTTCATCTACCTGTCCCAGGTGGAACCCCAGGTAGGGATCATGGCTTACCACCGGGAAAGGATCGTGATGGCCCGGCAGGGGAATTTGCTGGTTTCCGCTTTTCGCCTGCAGGCGGGAGAAGACAGGCCCTTAAGCTATTTCTTGCAAATGGTGCGGGAAAACCTGGACTAGAGGTTGCATTTGCCTTGTTTTTGTAGTAAGCTAGTTTAAAAATCAGCCCGTGAAACCTGATGAAGGGTATCCGGTATTGTCATTCCGTTAAAGAGAGCTGGTGGATGGTGCAAACCAGCCGGAAGCAATGCTTGGCAGCGACCTGGAAGGGGAAGTGAAAACCGCCTGTGGCGGGTTAAGCTTCAGCGGCGGCCGGCCGTTACCCGGCATGGAGGTGAATCAGATCCGCCTGATTAACCAGGGTGGTACCGCGGGAAAATAGATCTCGTCCCTGATGAGGACGAGATTTTTTGTTTAAATACACAAGTAGAGGAAGGAGATGACGGCAGTGCTTGACTTGAAATTTGTCAGAGAAAACCCTGCCTTAGTGGAAGAAGCCATTAAGAAAAGAGGGGGGAAGATCAATTTAGATGAGTTCCTGGCCCTGGAAAAACAGAGAAGACAGCTGCTGCAGGAAGTGGAACAATTAAAGAACCGGCGCAATGTGGTTTCGGAAACCATCGCCCAGAAGAAAAGAGCCGGTGAAGACGCCCAGGCATTAATTGAGCAAATGCGCCTCGTCTCACAAGAGATCAAGGACCTGGACGACAAGCTGAAAAACATCGAGGATGAGATCCAGAAAGCCCTGCTTAATATACCCAATATTCCCCATGCCTCCGTGCCGGTGGGACAAACCTCGGAGGACAATGTGGAAGTCAGGCGCTGGGGCGAGCCCCGGGAATTTGCCTTTGAACCAAAACCCCACTGGGAAATCGCGGAAAAGCTGGGGATCCTGGACTTTGAAAGAGCCGGCAGGGTCTCGGGAGCCAGGTTCACCTTCTACCGGGGCCTGGGTGCTCTACTGGAAAGAGCCTTAATCAACTTCATGCTAGATCTGCACACCCAGGAGCACGGTTATATCGAACTGTTCCCGCCTTTTTTGGTGAACAGCGACAGTATGACCGGCACCGGGCAGCTGCCCAAGTTTGCCGAGGATATGTTTAAGGTGGAGAAGCACGACTTGTACCTGATCCCGACGGCGGAAGTGCCGGTGACGAATATTTACCGGGACGAAATCCTTGACGGCAGCGAACTCCCGATCTATCATTGTGCTTATAGCGCTTGTTTCCGCGCCGAAGCCGGTGCCCACGGCCGGGATACCCGGGGCCTCATCAGGCAGCACCAGTTTAATAAAGTGGAATTGGTCAAGTTTACCACGCCGGAATCCTCCTATGAGGAACTGGAAAAACTCACCCGTGATGCGGAAAAGGTGCTGCAGCTCTTGGAACTCCCTTACCGGGTAGTGGTACTCTGTACCGGCGATTTAGGTTTTTCCTCTGCAAAAACTTATGATTTGGAAGTCTGGCTGCCGAGCTTTAACGAGTATAAAGAGATTTCTTCCTGCAGTAACTTTGAGGATTACCAGGCGCGCCGGGCGAATATCCGTTTCCGCAGCGAACCGAAAGCGAAGCCCCGTTATGTGCATACCCTGAACGGTTCCGGCATTGCCGTGGGACGGACCGTAGCCGCGATCCTGGAGAATTACCAGAATGAAGACGGCAGCGTTACCATTCCGGAAAAGCTGCAGCCCTACATGCGAGGTATCAAAAAGATTTCCGTGTAAGGCCGGCTAATTGGTGGTGATCTAATCAACACATGTCCAAAGAATCCATGAAACTGCCCGGCATCGGTTTACGCAACATAAAAACGGCCTTGGGAGTATTCCTGTGCATCTTGCTGTACGGTATACTCCAAAGGCCCTACGCTTTTTTTGCCTGCATTTCCGTGGTGATCTGCCTGAGCAATACCATGGAAAGTTCCTACCAAACGGGCAAGGAGCGGATGATCAGCACGGCGGCCGGGGGCCTTTTGGGTATTCCGTTCTTGTACTTCAAGAACTCGGTCATGGAGTGGTTGAGCTTTCAGGCCGTGGAAGCCGTCGTTGTAAGCCTGGGCATTGTTTTACTCATTTACCTTTTTAACCTGTTGGGCCTTAAAGGAGCCATTGTGAATGCTTGCGTCGTGTTTTTGTCCGTAGTCATCAATTTAAGCGATACCCAGCAGCTGCTGTCGCCCTTCATGTATGCCGTGAATCGCATCATTGATAATGCAGCCGGTATTGTGGTGGCCCTGGCGGTGAACAAGTACTGCTTTCCGGTAAAAGGGGAGAGCTGCCATGGTGCCGGGCAGGAGGAGCGCATGTAAACCGGTTATCCTGACATTGACATCGCCCTCAGGCTTATGGTATACTTATCTCTGCTTTACCCAAGGATACCGCTGGAGGGGTGTCCGAGTGGTTTAAGGAGCTGGTCTTGAAAACCAGTGACTCCGCAAGGGGCCGTGGGTTCGAATCCCACCCCCTCCGCCATTTTTCCTAAGAATTACAATCTAATATGATTGATTTCTTTTTTTTGTTGTGCTATACTATCTTTGCATTGATTCCGCGGAGAGATGGCCGAGTAGGTCGAAGGCGATCGCCTGCTAAGCGATTATACGGGCTAAAACCTGTATCGAGGGTTCGAATCCCTCTCTCTCCGCCACACGCGCCCGTAGCTCAACCGGATAGAGTAACTGACTACGAATCAGGAGGTTGGAGGTTCGAGTCCTCCCGGGCGCGCCACACGATGACTACCAAAACAGTAGCAGACGGCTAGGAGTGACAAGGTATTTCGCCATGACTTCTAGTCTTTATTTCACTTTAGAGAAAGATTAAAACTCGATATGTTTCCGTAGCTCAGCTGGATAGAGCAACCGCCTCCTAAGCGGTAGGTCGTGGGTTCGAATCCCGCCGGGAACACCATCCGTACCGGTCCCAAGGCTTGAAGCCTTGGGACTTTTTTTCTGGGGGATTATTGACAGGGGGAAAAAGATGTTATATACTACAAACAAAATTAGATCAGACTAAGTTTATTAGTTAAACATAAATTCAGTTTGAGAGGAAAAGGGGGAGGAGCAGTATGAGTATCAATCTTGCCCTTAAGTATGAGCGGCCGGTAAGATCGTCCGTCTATCATGCGCCGAACAACAAAAACTATGTGGTGCGTGACGTTCCGAACATAAGTTTACTAAAAAGTCTGGGTATTAGAAAAAACAGTCAGGTTTATAAAAAGCGCACTTACCGGCTGGGCGGTCCGGTGCTCTTAGTGGTGGATGCCAGGGAAATTGCCCTCGGCAAGGATATTGCCGAACAGATCATCGTCGAGGAGGCATGACGGCCCGTGAGCAGTTGTCATGACGTGAACTACGGCAGCGGTCCCGGCAATCCTCACAAGACCATCTTACTCATGGGCAATCCTAACGTCGGCAAGAGTGTCTTTTTCACCTGGATGACCGGAGTGGATGCCATCAGTTCCAATTACCCCGGTACTACCGTGTCTTACTTGGAAGGCAAACTCACCATCAACAACGAGACTTATACCCTGGTCGATGTGCCCGGCGTCTATGCCCTGGAAGCATCCTCAGAGGCGGAGGCGGTAGCCCTGAAAATCCTGGCACAAGGTGCCGCCGCCATTATCTGTGTGCTGGATGCCACCAACCTGACCAGGAACGTGAAGCTGGCCTTGGAATTGCAGCGTTACCGGGTTCCCACGATCTATGCCCTGAACATGATGGATGTGGCTCAAAGACACGGGACGGAAATAAACGTCAAACTCCTGGCCCAGGAGTTGGGTGCTCCCGTTATTCCCACCGTTGCCGTGAAGCAGCAGGGTTTCCCTGAATTAAAGGCTGCCCTGGAGGAGGTGCTGGCAGGCCGGGCGCCGCAAGGTTGCGCCTGCGGCTGCAGTGAGTGTGGGTGTGGGGCGGCCGCCGCTGAGGAAATCAGTCTTTGGGACAGGGCGGCAGAAATCACCGCCCGGGTGAGAAAAAGCAAACAAGAACAAAAACTCAGCTTTCTGGATCGCCTAGGGGAATGGATGATCCGGCCTTTTCCCGGCATTTTTATTTCCCTGTCGGTGATGCTGCTTTGTCTAGCGGTTATTGTCTTCGGTGGCAAAGGGCTGCGGGCGGCGCTGCTTTTGCCCCTGGTCAATCAAGTAATCGTTCCCTTCTTAAGAACACTTTTTACCTCCTTTGTGCCAGAGGGAATGCTGCTCAATGTGCTAGTCGGTGAATACGGTATCTTTGTGATTAGTTTCGAATGGATTCTGGCTCTTGTTTTACCTTATGTGTTTCTCTTCTATGTGGTGTTTTCTCTGTTGGAGGATACCGGTTATCTCCCCCGGGTCAGCGTCATGTTTGATAACCTGATGCGCAAGATCGGGCTGCAGGGCGGGAGCATCATCAGCATGATGATGGGGTACGGTTGTGCCGTGCCGGCGATTATCGGGACCAGGACGGCCACCACCAGGAAAGAAAGACTCATGGTTACTACGGCGGTATGTTTTGCCGTGCCCTGTATTTCCCAATCAGGTGCTTTGATTAGTCTACTGGGCAGCCACTCCATGGGTTTGGTGGCAGCTATTTACTTGTTTTCCCTGTTCATTCTGGTCCTGGTTACCGTCGTCACCGGCAAAGTTCTGAAAGGGCAGTTGGATCCGCTGATCATCGAAGTGCCGAACCTGCTCATGCCGAACCGCAAAACTTATTTCAAGAAGCTGTCCATCCGCATGAAGCATTTTCTGGCGGAAGCAGAAGTGCCGATGCTCCTGGCCGTATTCATCGCTGCTTTGTTGAAGGAAACAGGTTTATTGGATTTTATTGCCGTTTATTTTGAACCCCTGGTCCAAGGCTGGTTGGGCATGCCCAGGGAAGCGGTGATGGCCCTGATTCTAGGTATTGTCAGGCGGGAAATGGCGGCAGCGCCCCTTTTGGCGTTGGATTTGACTCCGCTCCAGCTTTTCGTGGGGGGTACGGTAGCTTTGCTGTACCTGCCGTGCCTGTCCGTTTTCGGTATTTTAAGCAAGGAATTCGGCACCTTCACGGCGGTAGTTATTGCTCTGTCCACTACCCTGACGGCGTTTTTGTTGGGAGGCATGATCAATCATATCGGGCTGTTATTTATCTGATATAGGAGCAATGAGCGATGTTGATCACCTTAAACCAGCTTACCGGGTTTACCAGGACCATAGAGGATTGGGCCGTTCATAACAGCTTAATGTACAAATTGGGCTATCTATACTATCGCGCCGTGGTGCAAAAAGAAGCGGCCCTGGCCGGTATTAGGGCGGAAGACAAAGTTTTATGCATCGGAGGGGGGCCTTGCCCGTTTACCGGCATCATTATCCATCAGTTGACCCGGGCACCGGTGACGATTATTGATCAAGACCCGGCCAGCGTGGACCGGGCATGCCGGATCGTGCACCGGTTAGGTTTAGAATCAGGTGTGCAGGT
The DNA here is from genome assembly GCA_012840125.1 of Clostridia bacterium. Taxonomy (NCBI): domain Bacteria; kingdom Bacillati; phylum Bacillota; class Clostridia; species Clostridia bacterium. The sequence continues at coordinate 47,509 of DULZ01000041.1, forward strand.
CCGGTGTCAAAACGGCCGGGATGTGGATGTAAGGGAATTCTCCGTAATCCATTTGGCCATGCAAGTGGCTCCCTTCCGGGAAGTATTTCAAAAGGTGCGGGAAAACTGCCGGGCGGAAGCCAGGATCCTCGTGCGCTTACCGAAGGTATCCCTGAAGTGTCTTTACGGCGATCCTGATCTCAGTTACTTCCGCGGCTGCAGGCAGATCAAGCATGGCAGGAGCCGCAATATAGGCAGTACCGCACTTTATGTTAAAGCAGGTAAGGGTTATGTACAGGATACTGGGTATCATTCTTTTGGCGCTATTTCTCCTTCTTATCACCCCTCAGCTTGAATGGCAGGCTTTAGGCAAGGCAATCCGGCAAGTGCCCTTTAGCTCCTTACTGGGTTTGGTTTTGCTGCAACTGGTTACCCAACTGCTGCTGAACTGCCAGTGGTGCAGTCTGGGTAAAACTCTCCAGTCCCCCGTGAGTTTTAATAAAATGCTTTATATTAACTCACAGGGCACTTTGCTGGAATCCATTACTCCCGGCGCCAAGATAGGCGGTGAAGTGGTCAGGGTATTGCTTTTAAAGAACATCGCCGGTTATTCCGCCGCGAAAGCGGTGTCCCTGGTGACCATCCAGAAACTGTTCAGTTTTAGTTCCTTTTTCTTATTAAGCCTGGCCGCTCTATTCCATATCACCGGCAAAATCAGTTATTTTGACGGGCCGGCCCTTGTTAAAGGGACGGTTTACACGGCGCTGGTTTTATTAATCACGGTTTTTATGGCAGCGCTCCTGTATCCCGACCGGATGCTGGTCATGCTCAAGAAAAGAAATGAAAATTCTTTCCTGGTGGAAATCTTGACCCACATGACCGTTTTCCGGCAGCACCGGGGCGCCTGGTGGCGGCAGTTGGGCCTGTCCTTCCTCATCTGGCTGCTGTTTCCCCTGAAGTTCTGGCTGCTGGTGAGAGTCTTTACCCATGAGGTGGACCTTTTCACCCTGGCCGGCATCGCCATGGTGGCCTACCTGGCCGCCATGCTGCCAGTGGCACCGGGTGGACTGGGCAGTTTTGAAGTCACCATGTCCGGTTTGCTGCTGCTTTTGGGTCTCCCGGCTGCCGATGTGGTAGTGATTACGGTGCTATTCCGGTTTATTACTTTTTGGCTGGTGGTCCTCCTCAGCTTATTGTTTGTGGCGGTTTGGAAAATCCTGTGCAAGGAGGGAAACCCGGATGGGCCGCTTCAACAATCCTGTTCTTAAACACTTGCCCAATGCCATCACCGTGACCAATATGGTCTTGGGCCTGTCGGTGATCTTTCTCGTCATTGGGGATCAGGGGAGGGCGGCGGTTAATGGCTGCTGTCTTTTGATCCTGTTGGGGGCCGTGCTGGATTATGTGGACGGCAGGCTGGCCAGGTACTTGCAGGCTGCCAGTGACTTCGGTAAACAGATGGACTCCTTTGCTGACCTGGTAACTTTCGGGCTGGCTCCGGTGGCCTTGTTGTGGTCTTTGGAACCGGCCGGCACCGGTGCTCCGGCTTTTTTACTTTTGGCGGTCTATCCCCTGGCCGGTGCGTTCCGTCTGGCCAGGTACAATACCGGCGACTACCGGGATTATTTTCTAGGCTTGCCCATTACCCTGGCCGGTGCCGGCCTGGCGGTGTATATCCTGGTGTATGAAAACTTCCTTAGGGTGCATAAGGTGCCGGTGTTAAATGTTATCTCGGTTATCATCTTGCTGGTCTTGTCCCTATTGATGGTCAGTAACGTCAAAGTGCCCAGGCGATTGAGCCTGGGCGGTATGCTGAACCACCATCATTTTTTCAGCCTGCGCATGAAATAGCCCTGATGCCGCCTGTCAATTATTAACTTGGGCCTTTTGTGGGGCGGTTTTAATAGACAGGCGGGGATTTTTTAGTTATAATAAATCAGGTAGATGAACAGGGAAAACGGCTTCCCTGCCTGCAGGTGATGCTGTGCGTCATCATGACTACATGGCTATAGCTTTGGAGGAAGCCCGCCAGGGCTTCGCCCTGGGGGAAGTTCCCGTGGGGGCGGTGCTGGTGAAGGAGGGCCGGATCCTGGCCCGGGCCCATAATTGCAGGGAAACCTGGCAGGATCCTACGGCGCATGCGGAAATCCTTGCCTTGCGCCGGGGAGCCCAGGCGCTGGGAACCTGGCACCTGGACGGGTGCACCCTTTATGTGACCCTGGAGCCTTGCCCCATGTGTGCGGGCGCCATCGTGCAAGCCAGGGTTAAGACCCTGGTCTACGGTGCCACCGACCTCAAGGGAGGAGCCGTAGAATCCCTGGTGAACCTGGTTCAGGATCCCAGGCTTAATCACCGGGTGGAAGTGATAGCCGGCATCCGGGAGGAAGAATGTAAAGCTTTGCTGAAAGAGTTTTTTCAATTAAGACGTTAAGAAAGACATGGAGAGATGGCCGAGTCCGGTTTAAGGCGCACGACTCGAAATCGTGTGAGGGTCCAAAAGGCTCTCCGTGGGTTCGAATCCCACTCTCTCCGCCAGTCGAAAAAAGCACCCTTTGTGATGGGTGCTTTTTGTATTTACATGTTTTTCATGGCGATTACCTCCAGTGCCGGGGTCCGGTCGCCGGTGCAGCTGATCATGCGCGGCGCCGGCAGGATCGTCACCTGAAAACCAAGGTCTTGGTAGAGGTCCAGGATACGCCGGGTGGCCTGGTTGGAGAGTACTACCGGGCCTGGATGCCGGGCCAGCCATTCCGCCAGCCGTACCTGGTCCTGCCAGGTAAAGCCTTGCGCGGCATACTGGGTAAATTCCACATCGTAAGGCGGGTCTGCATAGACAAAATCCTCCGGGTGGAGGGGTACGTCGGCAAAATCACCGCTGGTGAATTCCCAGGCAGTGAATACTTCTTTGTATACCGTAAAATCCCGGATATAGTTGATCCTGTTATACCTGCCAAAAGGCACATTAAATATGCCCTTTTTGTTGAAACGGCAGAGGCCGTTATACCCGGTCCGGTTCAGGTAGTAAAAGAGTTCGGCTGCTTCTTTGGAATTGCTTTTTCCTTCCTGTATCAACCGGTTAAATTCATGCCGGTAGCGATAGTACATTTCCCGGTCATTAGCCATGGGAATCTCGATTACCAGGCCCCGTTTCAGCCACCGGAAAAAGTTGATCAAGTGAACGTTCACATCATTCAAGAGGGCTTGTTCAGGCATGAGCCCCAAAGTGACCGCCAGCCCGCCGCACAGGGGCTCCACCAACCGCCTGCGGCGGTGGCGTTCCCAAAGGGGCCGGAGGTACGGCACAAGCCAGCGCTTGCCGCCGGCCCACTTCAAAGGAGGCCTGACCCTTGGTCTGGAAAGGTATTTTGTACTTGTGAGCGGGGCATTGGCGGCCATGCTGGTGTCACCTCCGGGAAATTATAATCCACCCAGGTCTTCCTGCGTCAACTTGACCACTTTCCAATCCATTTGCTCCGTCTTTTCCAACACCAGTTTATAGATTTCTCCTGCCCCCGGCGGGCCGGTATGCAGAAACACCTTGACCGCATCGGCCCTGGCCACCAGCGGGGCAAAGTAATTCATGCCTTTGTTCCAAAACTGCACCTGCCCGATCTTCATGGGCTTATCCTGCAGCTCATCATAGAGGGTGTTGCCCAATTGGATGCCGGTGATGATGTCCTGTACGGTCTCTTCCACCAGGCGCCGCTCCTCGGAATCGGGAAAAGTGCTGAACCCGGTGATATACCAGTGTTCGCTGCTCTTGATTAATTCCAGGGCATAATCCACTACTTTCCCGGTGCCTTCGCTGCTGCGGGTGCTTACCCGGATGCGAAAAGCTGCCCTTTCCCCGGCCGGGTGGAGTTGAAAGTCCATGACTCTAATGTTTAGAGCATACCGCGGGGCGGGGAGTTTGCCGTTTTCCCGGCGGAAAATGGTTTCCATATCAAACAGGGCCCACTGGGCCGGGGTGTCTGTGTTAATAAAGTATTTGTCCAGATCCACCCAGTTCCGTTTACCCCTGAACCGGTACTCATAATAGGTGGTCATACCGCCCCTGATGGTCTCATAGATACCTGCTAAGTTAACTTCTGCCCCGGCACCCGGGAGATTATCCTCGGCCAGGGTGTGATCCACGAAATCTACTCTTTGCCATACCGGCCCGTTGACATAGCCAAAAGTGCCGTCCGGGGACAGGGCGATCCGGCCGCCGTACACTTTCAGCCGTTTCAACTGGCGTCCCTCAGGGCTGGCGATATACAAGTAAAAAGCGTTACCTGTTGTATCGCCGGCTTGGACGGTATAGGCGATTTGCCCGCCTGTTACGAATTTAGCGTCATAAACGTATTCGTCGGTTAAAGCAACGACCTGATCCGGCCGGGTAATATCCTTGATATAGGAGAGCCCAAAGCCGTGGTCATTGCCTAAAAGCAGGGATTTCTGATAGGCATCCCGGAAGAGGCCGGGGCCGATGGTTTTAATGACCTTCCGGTGTTTATCCAAAACCACCGTCTGCATTTGACCGGTAGTAAAATCCCATTTGGTACCGTAGTAATAGTCATTGTCCAGCCTGCCTTTGTAATAAGTCTCCTCCCTGGTCTCGTAAGCTTCCACCTTGCGCTGGGAAGACAAGTAGTAGATGCTGGCGTTGGCCAGGTCCGGCTGTTCGGTATAAAGCTTATCCTTGCTGTCCGGCGACCAGTAAAAGCCGCTGATGGTTTCCATGGAGAGTATTTCCTCCATGACCAGGCGGTCATTGACCGGGTCATAAATGGTCAGCCTTTCTCCCCCGCCGAAGGCCACCAGGTTCCCGTCCGGGCTCCAGGCGACTTTAGAAACGAAAGGGATCCCGTCCACAATGGTTTTCTGTTCTCCGGTCTGCACATTCTTGCGCAGGATTCTGACCTGGTCCGCCGGATCACCAAGGATCACATCAGGAAGTCCCTCGCCGGGGGATTTCTCCATCAGGAACACTTCTTCCCCGCCGGGGGATACGGACAGGAGTACCTGTCCCGGCTCGCAGTAGTGGGCCGGGTCTTCACTTTCGTATTTTTGAAAAGGGATTCTCCCCTCGATATTCAAAAGGTCAGCGTCTTCCGGAAAAGACTGGTTATCGCTGACCACATAGATTTGATTTTCTTCGACAGGATTTTGGCTGCAGCCGGTGACCAGCAGTATAATGGCTATTAGAAACGCGGCAAGGGGCGGGATTCTCGTCATAACGCCAGTTCCTTTCCCTGTAGCTGTTTAAATTATACCTTTATCAATTAGCAAATAAAAGAGCTTCCCCGGCTTGTGGCAGCCTTCAGCCGGCCTCGTCTTGCCCCTGATAGTACCATTCCCCGGCAAGACGGTACAGAGGTTAAAAAAAGAGATCCCTTTGAAGGGGACCTCTTTCGCTGTGTTGGACAGTAGTTACTGCTCCTGTTCTGTTTCAACCTCTGCAGCAGCCTGGTTATCTTCTCCCGCCGGTTCCGCTGCTTCTTCCTGTGCCTCTGTACCGGCTTCGCCCTGCACTTCTTCTTGCCCGGCCGGGTTTTCCGCCGGCGGTGTTCCTTCTTCTCCGCCGCTGCATCCGACCACAAAGGCTGCACTCATGGCCAGAACCAGCAGTACCGCAAAAATCTTTTTCACGGGTATCCCCCTCCTTTGGTGTGTTTGCAACTGTTATGCTAGCAGGGGAATATATATAAAACGGCTCATCTTTGTAAAATAGTTGTAAATTATTTTCCAAATTTGATCTGGATAGTGGTTCCTACGCCGGTTTTGCTGGTTATGGCGAATCCGGCGTTATGTTTCTCTACAATTTGCTTGACCAGGGCCAGTCCCAGCCCGATGCCCCCTTCTTTCCTGGAACGGGATTGATCTACCCGGTAGAAGGGTTCCGTCACTTTGCTGACATGTTCCTCATCCATGCCTCTTCCTTGATCCGCCACAAAAACTTCCGTCCCCCGGTTGTCCTGTTTCACTCCCAAGATCACCTTCTGTCCGGGGGAACTGGCCTTGATGGCATTATCTACCAGGTTGATCAGCGCCGTCTTAAACAGCTCCTTATCTACCGGCACCTGGGCCGGTGAGCCCGTGACTTCGATGGTGATGCCCTTTTCTTCCCCTTTCACCTGCATGATGTGTTGCACTTCCACCAGGATTGCCAGCACATCTTCTTCTTTCAATTGCAAAGGGTTTTCCCTGATGAAGATCAAGTCCATCATCTTTTTAGCCAGGTTTAGAATACGTTTTCCTTCGGCATGGATGTATAACAAGCTTTTGTGGAAGACTGCCGGGTCGTATTTAGCTTTTAACAAGAAGTCCGCATAGCCGATAATGGAAGTAAGGGGAGTGCGGAGTTCATGGGTCAGATTGTCAATAAAAAGCTGCTGGCGCTGGCCTTGTTCTTCCAGTTGCTTGATTTTCCGTTCCACTTCCTCCGCCATGAGGTTGAATTGTTCTGCCAGGAGTCCTACTTCATCTTTACGCTTCACTTTAGTCCTCACGTGGTAATTCCCGGAAGCAATACTCTGTGCCGTGGCGGTTAATTCTTGAAAAGGCCTTAAGAGAAAGATACTGGATTGCCAGGTTACCAGGGCCACCACCGCCAAGCCCACCAATCCCGTTTTTAAGAAAAACAAGTACTGGTCCCACCGGTGTTTCTCCACGTGGGTTATCTCTCTAATCATGGCCAGAACGATTTTTTCTTGGCCGATTTCCAAAAGGTTGGATACGAACAAGTATAGCCGGCCGTCTTCCCGCCGGATGATGAAATTCTTGTGACCTTCCAGCGCTACTTTAAGTTCAACCCGCTCATAAAACCAAGCGCGGGGGGCATTGGAAGCGAGAAGCTCCAGGTTCTCATCATAAATTTCCAAGTAATTTCTATCGGTACTGACCAGGTCCACCAGGTTTTTACTGTAGTCTTTTAATGCTATTCTTTCCTGCAGCGGCTGGGTGCTCATTAAATACAACTGCAGCGTGGAGTGCAGGTTGCCTTCTTCCTCAAGGCTTCTTTCAATCTCCTCGTTAAGGAGATTCCGGTACGTATTTTCCGTTACCACGATACTGGTGACCGACAAGGACAGGATATAGACCGCCAGGCAGAGGATGAAAATTTTCCGGCCGAATTTCATGTTAATCCTCCAGCCGGTAACCGAACTTGTAGATGGTCTTGATCTTGTCGGTGCCCAGTTTGCTCCTCAGCCGCTGGATATGCATATCCACCGTCCTGGTGTTGCCTTCAAAATCATACCCCCACACCACTTCCAACAACCTGTCCCTGGACAAGGCACAGCCCTTGTTTTCCACCAGAATCCGCAGCAGGTCAAATTCTTTGCAGGTCAGTTCTATTTCTTTCCCCTGGCGCAGTACTTTGCGCTGGTCCAGGTAGATTTCCAAACCATCGTCAATGATTGCTTTATTTTTCTCCTTCCCCGCCCGGCGCAGCACGGATTTGATGCGGGCTAAAAGCTCGATGGCTTCAAAAGGTTTGGTGATGTAATCATCGGCTCCCATTTCCAAGCCTTTGATCTTGTCTTGCAGCCGGTCCTTGGCGGTCAAAACGATGGTGGGGATGTCCTTGCTCGCAATTTTGGGCAATAGCTCAAACCCGTCGTATTTGGGCAGCATGAGGTCCAGGATGACGAGGTCGATCTTCCCCGTGTCTATTAAGTTAAGGGCCTCCTCCCCGTCGGCGGCTTCCAGGGTATCGTACCCGGCCATGGTCAGATTCATTTTGATGAGCTCCCGAATGGGATCTTCATCTTCCACAATTAAAACAATACTCATAACCCTCACCCCACCTCTAAGTATAGCATGTAAAGGGCCGGGTCCGGTTTTCAGGTGGAGTAAAAAGCTGTGCGCTTCACCAGCACCTCCCAAACAAAAAGAAGGAGGATGTCGCCAATCCTTCCCGGCAGATCCGCTTCGAAGGCCGGGCTTACCTCCCGGGAAAAATACACAGCTAAATCGATGTCTCTCCCGGGATGCCGGTATTCGGTGCCGTAGGAGCCGAATAGGAAAACGGCGACGATTTCCGGGTCCTTGGCAAAGAGAGCAGGTAACAGGGGAGTTTTATCGTCAATATCCAGGAGGGTGTTCATGGGACAATCCCCTTTACACCCTGATGGCAACGAGGAATAATATGGAAATCAAACTTTAGTTTTTCCGCCGGGAAGAAGGTAAAAGACCAGGGGGGAGAGAACTGTCTTAACGTTATCCCTGCCGGGATTTCGCAGGCAGTTCAAGTTTGGGACAAGAAGTTAACGCAAGGAGTGAAGGCTGTATGAAGAAAGTAGGCATTATTCGCTGCCGGCAGACGGAAGACCTGTGCCCGGGCACCAGTTGTTTTAAAGTTACCAAAGAGGGGAAGCAAGCTTTTGAGGAAACCGGCCCGGTGGAGGTCGTCGGTTTTGTTTCCTGCGGCGGCTGCCCTGGGAAGAGGGCCGTGAGCAGGGCGAAGCTTTTGGTAGACAAGGGGGCGGAAATCATTGCCCTGGCTTCCTGCCTGGGCTTAGGAAAGCCCTTGAGTTTTCCCTGTCCCCATTTCGAGGCCATTGCCAGCGCTACGAAAAAGAAACTCGGCCCTGAGATCACGGTACTGGAGTGGACTCATTAAGAAAGCACCGGCATATTAAAAGAGCCTGGGCCTTGAACCGGCCCAAGGCTCTTTTGCTCCTTCTTCAGGCACCTTGTTTCCCCACAGTCACCAACCGCCGCCGGCGAGCATATGATGGAAGCCAAATGAGTATGAAAATGGAGGAGACATTCCATGGGGTTGTGTTATGGGGAACTAAACCACCTGCGGATCTTGGAAGAGGCGGGGTTTTGGAAAAGACAGGAAGCGGAGCATACGGTGGTGATTAGGGAAATTGTCCCTACTTTGGAGGCGCCCTATGCTGACCGGCTGCAAGACCTGCAGCTGTCCTTCCAGGAGATGGAAAACACCGTTGTGCAGTTGATCGAAAGGCTGGTCAGGGCCCACTGCCCGGTAAGCCCGGCTTTGGCCGGGGAAATCCGGCGTTTAATCGAAAATACCGCACAGCAAAGCCGGGTGTTTGTTAACTTCCTCAACACCCTGCTGCAGGAGAGCGCCGCCCTGCAAGAAAATCCTACAGCGGCGGTGGTCATCAACCATATTATCCGGGAATCGGAATACTACCTGGGCATTGCCCAGGCTTATCTCAGCGACCGGCCTTGCAGTCCGGTGCCACCCGTTTAACCGCCGGGTGGCTGTTTTGCTGTTGAGAAATATTTTATCCTGGAAGGAACAAAAAGGTGGGCGTCGAAGTCTATACCAGTGGAAAATATGCCAAAGGAGGAAGATATTTTGCGGCAGAGAGCAAGGATGATAGCCCTATTAAGTTTACTGGTATTCCTGGTATGGGTCGTGACCCCCGTTGGGGCGGCTGACGGCACCAAGACTTTAAAAGCCATCTTCAGGAATTTGCAGATTGTCGTTAACGGCAAAACCCTGATTTCCGATAAGGAACCCTTTATCGTAGACGGCGTTACCTACGTTCCCATCCGGCTGGTATCCGAAGCCACCGGAGCCACGGTGGACTGGGACGGCGCCCAGGGCCGGGTGATTATCACCACTAAGGCGACCATGGATCAAGCCCAAATAGACAAGATTAAACAGGAAAGCTACCAGCAAGGGTACG